>JBCKKC010000064.1:0-10743 GCA_038904395.1 Acidimicrobiia bacterium
AAGTCCGATCGGTAGTGCTCTGACCAGGTAGTGTTCTGCTGGACTGGCGCGCCGTCGAGGTGGCGTGGTAGCTTTTTTTGCATGCTGGAATGTTTCGAATCATCGTAAGGGCTGTCGGTGCGGCCGGTCGATCGCTCCGAGTTCGGTCGTTTCGACGCGTTGCTCGAAGAGCACCACTGGCTCGGTCGTGGGCTGGTCGGCGAGACCCTCCGCCATGTCGGCGTGATCGACGGCGAGTGGGTTGCCCTTGTCGGCTACGGGTCACCTGCACTGACCCTGACTGCTCGAGACCGCTGGATCGGCTGGTCGCCGGAGGCCCGTTATCGCCGGTTACGTTTCGTCGCGAACAACCAACGTTTTTGTGTGCTCAGGTCGTGCGCGCCCAAGAATCTCGCCTCGGGCGTGCTTGGTGCGTCGCTTCGGCGCCTGAGCGGCGATTGGGAGGACGCCTGGGGACATCCGATCGTCCTGGTCGAGACGTTCACAGACCCTGCTCGGCACCGAGGGACCTGCTATCAGGCTGCCAACTTTGAACAGGTAGGGACCACGTCGGGTTGGAGACGCAGCAGCGGAAGCTACGTCTACCACGGCACGCAAAAGGCCGTCTGGCTCCGCGCTATACGCAGAGGCGCCGCCTCGATCCTGTCTGACACATTCGACCATCCGGTCATAGCAAAGAACCCAAGAAAGAGACCGATAGTGTCGCTATCGCTAGGCCATCACGCCGGAAGCCAACGACCGCCGCACGAGCTGGGCACTGAGGGAAGTGAACTCCTTGGAGACGTTGGCGGGTCGGACTCGATGCATGACAGCGCCGGCGGCACAGGCAATGTCGGCCAGTTGGACGTCGAGTTCGACAAGGGTCTCGAGGTGATCCTGCACAAACGAGATTGGCACCAGAATTAGCTGCTTGGCCCCGGATGCTATTAGTTCCTGGACGTGATCGACCGTTTCTGGCCCGATCCAGCGCACAGGGCCAGACCGACTCTGATAACAGATTTCCCACCGATCGAAACCGGCCGCCCGGGCAATGAGCTCAGCTTGCGCTGCAATTTCGTCCGGATATACATCGCCGTCATCAACCAGTTTCATCGGGATTGCATGGGCACTAAATACGAGAGTGGGCGCTTCCTCAGTCTCTTGCCCACACCGAAGGGCCACCTCTCGGACACGTTCAGCCATCTCAGCTACATACGCCTCTTCAGACCCGAACGGAGGAACCACAACGTAATCGATGTCTTGGCCCCCCGGAACGGTTTGTTTCGCTTCATCCAAGGCATTGAGTACAGAACCAACAGTCGCCGATGAGCACTGCGGATATTGGGGAAAGACTGCGATCCGTGTGGCACCTTGTTCGATCAGGTCCGCCAGGCCATCCGCTATTGACGGTGAGTAGTAGCGCAAACCGAGGCCGACCGGCATGCCGTCAAGCTCGTCAGATATCGCCTCGGCTTGGGCTTGCATGAACGAAACAAGAGGCGATCCCCCACCCATGTATTCGTAAAGTCGCGCCACCTTGGGCGATCGACGTGACGCAATCAGCTGGGCAAATCGTGATTGCACTCTGGGGCCCAACGGCAACGGGATAATCTCTCGGTCCCGAAAGATGTTCTGCAAGAACGTGCTCACACCCGCCTGCGAGTCGGCTGCGCCATGGTTGAGTAAAAGAACGGCATCCACTAGACCTACTCCAAGTTATCTAGACAGTCTTCGATCGCTTTGGCCAGCACCTTGGGTTGTTCCACCGGCATCATGTGTCCACAATTGGCGACAAAGCGGGTCTGGATATGAGACTTCTCCGCCAAACGTTTAATCACCTTCGGTGGCGTAATCTTGTCTTCTTCCCCGCCAATAAGAGAGATGGGAATACCCTTTTGCGATAGGTCCCCGAGCAGCTTATGCAACCCCGTGAAACCGGCAATCTCCATTGCCAGCAGCTCAATCCGATCGACATCAAGCTCACTGAAGCGGTTGCGTTCATCGGCAGCAAGCCCCGGCTGCTCAAGAAAGAACTTCGAAGCATAAAACGACGAGAAATGATGGTCAACATAATCGACACGATCGTTGCGCCATTGCTTGAACTGGCTCCGCAACTGAGACTGGCGAGAGCGCTGATGACTGTCAACACCCAACAACACCAAGGCATCAACCATGCTGGGCTCGACCTCGGCAATCATGCTGGCCAAAATAGCGCCCGACCCATGACCCACAAACACTGCCGGAGAAACCCCAAAACCAGCCAACACTGCGGCCAGCTCTTGCACCGTTTCGGCCAAAGTCATGCCCTCACGCAAAGGGGTCGACTCGCCATGGCCCGGCAAATCGAGACTCAAGCAACGCCAATCTTCACTCAGCTGCTCAGTCAACCCAGCGAATTCCAACTGTGACGTGTAGATGTCGTGCAGCATGACAATGCAACGTCCGGCCCCAATTTCAACAGCATGATAGGAAACGGTATCAGCATCGAGGTCGTCGAACGGGAGGTCACTATGTTCGGACGATTCACTGAGAAGCTCGTCCTCATGGCCATACGACGAGTCAGTGTGCAGCGGAGGGATAGGCGGACTGAGCTCTGCTTCTGCTTCAGTGTCTAAATCTGTATCGGGGCTGGTGGTGGCGTCATTGCCGGGTTCTTTAAGCACAAGGGTCAGTTTACTCGGCCACTAGACACGATTGACTGCGTAGTGGATGAAGAGGTTTTCGATAGCGTTGACGACTTGGGGGGTGAGGGTGGGCCAGTCAGTGGATGGGGTGCCGCTCACGACGACAACGTTGTCGTAGATGAAGACGCTGGCGATATCACCGAGGGCGAATAAACGGCGAGCCAGCAAGTCGTCACCAGCATCTGTTGTTGCTTGGCTGGCATCGTGGTATTCCTTTAGGCCCATGCCGGTAAGGCCTCGATCCATCACGAAATTCTTCACGTTCGGATCGATGCTGTCTCGTTCGGTAACTTTGATGAGTTGACCCATCGGCGACTCCTTCGAAGACAAGATGTTCGGGACATTCAGCTTAGGCGCACGCACGTATGGCTATCTAGTTGGATACGTGCTGATCACGACGGAAGCTTTAAGCGAGCACCAACACTGAGAGAGCTACCCAGCTACATCCCGGCGTCACTGCGGAATTTTCAATGTTGGGCAATTACGCTTACTGACTCCCCGATCGATACTGCCGCTCATCTCTCGAGAAGGTCCCAGCGAGTGAAACGTCTTACAAAAGTAGTGTTTGGTTTGATGCTTCTAATTGGTTGCGTCAGCCCATTGATGGCAACACCAGCGCAAGCCGCCATCGCTATCAATGACAACGACCCTATCCCGCGCAGCAGTCCGCAGTGCATCTATAAAGATCCGGACCAAGGAGGGCGGACAGTTTGCCACAACACAAACTTCACGGGAGATCTCTCAGGCATCAATTTGACCAACGCAGAGTTGGCCGGATCAACATTTCAGGGGGTGAACTTGACGAGAGCGAACCTCCAAAAGGCAAATCTGACCTACGCAGCGATGGCCAACACCACACTGGCTAGCAGCGATGCCAGGCTTGCGAACTTTGAACATGCCGACCTAGCGGGGACGACCCTGTCAGGATCTACACTGTCTAACGCCAATTTCGATCATGCCATCCTTACCCAAGCGAAATTGCAAGATGTCACGTTTGCAGACGCTGGTCAAGATCCGGCCAGCTCCAGTCGCTTCATCCCTACGATGAGTGAACACAGGCCGACATCATTCCGATTCGCCAACCTGGCTGGCGCCGACCTCTCAACCAGCAGCGCCACAAAGGATCGCAGCCCACCGCGGGGAGCAATAGGGGTCGATTTTTCCCATGCCAACATGGCCCACACCAACCTGACAGGGACCAACCTAAACGTGGCGAGACTATACGCAGTCGACACGACAAGCCTGATCGGGGCTAGTCTCGGCGGTGCCACCTACATGCCTCACCAACCCGTCGCCGCCGGTGACGTTCGCTCCTGCTCTGTCGATACATCTGGTTTCGTCCACTGCTGGGGAAAAAACAACCGAGGTGAACTCGGCGATAACACCCTAATCGACAGCTCTTCAGCGGTCCAGGTAGTTGGGGTTGGAGGCGCCGGAACCCTCCGCAACATCACAGCAATCAGCGCGGCCGAACATCATGCTTGCGCCCTCGACACCAGTGGACGCGTCTATTGCTGGGGGGGCAACAACGATGGCGAACTCGGCAACCTCACCGCAAGAGACAGCCGCTCGCCGGTTCAAGTGCGCGGTGTCGGCGGCGGCGGCGCGCTCGTCAACATCACCGCCGTCGCCGCCGGAAGTCATCATTCCTGCGCTCTCGATCGAGGTGGCCATGTTTACTGCTGGGGCGACAACACGTTCGGCCAGTTGGGCAGCAATACAAGCACTAGCAGTCGTGCTCCCGTGCAGGTCGCGGATCTTGGTGGCGTCAGAACTCTCGACAACATCATTGCTATCACCGCCGGACGTGATCATTCGTGCGCTATCGACAGGAATGGTCATGCCTTTTGCTGGGGCGACAACGCGTTCGGCCAACTGGGCGACAATACCAAGACAGGCAGAGCCGCTCCTACGAGCGTGGTCGGTGTTGGTGGCACTGGGACGCTCGGCAACATCACGGCAATCGCTGCCGGATATGTTCACACATGTGCTCTCGACCGGACCGGACACGCCCACTGCTGGGGAAGCAACAACCCAAGAAACGGAACCAACGCCAGCTCTGAGAGTCAATCGCCGGTGCCCATATTAGATGCCGAAAGCTCAGGGCAGATAGACCATGTGATGGCAATCTCTTCGGGCAGCGATCATTCGTGCGCGCTGAACGGGAGCGGCCACGTTTACTGTTGGGGCGAGTATCGAACCACTTCCGTTGTCCAAGTGGGCAATGGAGGAAACACCCGAACACTTGGCAACATCAGTTCCATCAGCTCCGGTGGCCTTAGTACCTGTGCATCCGACACGAGCGGACAGGTCTACCACTGGGGAGCTGTCAGCGGTAGCAGGTTGGCAACAAAAGTTCTCCCTGTCGTCTCAGCTATGCCTAACACCCCAACCGCCATCACTGTTGGAGCGGAACATTCGTGCGCTCTCAATGCCGACGGACGCGTCTACTGCTGGGGATACAACAGTCGCGGCCAGCTCGGTAACAACACGGTGACATCTAGTGCGACGCCGGTGCAAGTTGTGGGAACCGCCGGAACCGGGGCCCTCGAGAACATCACAGCCATCTCAGCCGGATACCGTCACTCGTGTGCCCTGGATGTCAGCAAGCGTGTCTACTGCTGGGGAGAAAACAACTTCGGCCAACTGGGCGATAACACCAGCAATCGGCGCCTCTCGCCGGTCCAAGTTGCTGGAACCACTGACACCGGGACACTAGAGAACATCACGGCCATCTCGGCCGGATTCACTCAATCGTGCGCAGTTGAGGCCACTGGACGTGTCTACTGCTGGGGTAACAACGAATATGGCCAACTCGGAAACAACACCTCCCTCATTAGCATCACTCCAGTCCAAGTCGTCGGTGTCGCCGGCGTTGGAACACTCAACAACATCGCCACAATCACGTTGGGCGGCGAACATGCTTGCGCCATCGACGTCATCGACCACATCTACTGCTGGGGACGCAACCATCACGGACAGCTCGGCAATGCCACAACCAACAACAGCCTGTCACCGGTACAAGTTGTTGGCATCGAAGGTAGTCCAGCACTGCACAACGTCAAGGCAATCACCGGCGGCATACGTCACTCGTGCGCGCTCGACAGGGGCGGCCATGTGTATTGCTGGGGAGCCAACAGCGACGGACAAGTTGGCAACAACACCAACACAGATGTGAGCTCGCCCGTGGTGGTCAATCGGATCGGCGATACGCTCGACAACGTAGCAGCAATCACCTCTAGCGGCAATCAATCATGGGCAATTGATAGTCACGGAAATGCATACCGATGGGGACTTGACGGCGACCCACGACAGCGAAACCAAATCGATCGGCGATACTTTTCACCAAAGCACGTCTTTACCGCCGGTCCGATCGGCACGCAAAACGGCATTACGACGCTGGCTGCAGGCGATGTTCACGTCTGTGCACTTGTGCCTCGTTCGCGCATCTACTGCCTGGGATACAACCGTTGCGGCCAACTTGGCAACAACACCATCCAGTTCAGCGCATCACCTGTGCAAGTGATAAAGCAACCCAATAGCGCCAAATATCTACGCCTATTTGATTAGGCGCCGCCCGGCATCAGGAGCTCTTCCTACGCACGGCAGGTAGTCAACGAGGAGAACGCACTGACGGGCAGAATGGGCAGCTAGGGCGGTTTCTTGCTCGTGGACTAAAGTGAATCGCCCTGGGATTAGTGGAGACTTTTGATCTGTCCTGGGTTCGGTGGAGTCAGTTTGTGAGGTCATGCCACGGCCGTTTCGGTTTCTGATTTGATTATCTCATATTCGATCGGGGTACGCATACCCAAGGCGAATCACAAGCCGCGAAGACGATTTTTTCGCGAAAGGGCAAAGGGCCATTCAGGTGAGGGCTGCGGCGACGCGCTGATTGGCGAGATCGGCATATGTGGAGTCGATCTCGTAGCCTACGTAATGACGGCCTGATTCGATTGCAGCAATTGCGTGGGTACCGCTGCCACACCATGGATCTAGAACGAGGTCGTCTTTGTAGGTGAAGAGTTCAATGAGTCGCCTTGGCAGTTCGACGGGGAACGGGGCTGGGTGGCCGATGCGCTTGGCTGAGGCTGGCTGAATGCGCCACGTATCGAGGGTCCAGGCCCGAAAGTCGTCCGGACTGATCGTGTTCTCGAACGGCAAGCCAAGTTTCTCGCGAGACTTCCGGTCGGGCACACGATCGAATCGTCCTTTAGAAGCAACGATCACCCGCTCCGTAACGTCACGCAACACCGGATTTGCTGCCGATGCGTAAGATCCCCACGCACAGCTGCCGCTCGCTCCGTCGGCTTTAATCCACACAATCTCGCCCCTGAGAAGAAATCCCACTTCATCCTGAAGAAGCGCCGTCACGTCACCCGATAGCGACCGGTAAGGCTTGCGTCCGAGATTGGCCACATTCACGCAAATGCGTCCGCCTGGCTCTAAAACTCGATAGCTCTCGGCGAAAACGTCGGCCAGCATACGGAGATAGTCCAAGTAGTCACTTGGCACATGGCCCTCGCCCAACGAAACTTCATACTCTTTGCCGCTGAAATAGGGCGGCGAAGTCACTACCAGGGCGACACAATTGTCAACGAGATCCACCATCTTGCGACTGTCACCAAGGATAATCTGGTCGACGATCGAGCTGCGTTCAACGGTAGATTCCTGCGACAAGACCGGAGGCTTGAAACGGCGATAGAAGTCTGATGCATCGTGATTCTCGCGACTGCCAACCCCGAAGGTAGATGTTCTAGTGCCATTTCTTGCCATACGTGCATCATATTAGAAACTACGGCCGCCGTTGCGAGTGTGCGCATCGTGTCAAGAGCACGCCTCATTTGGTCATCTGTAAAGCGAGCACACTCTTGGGGAAACCCCTTAACCTGCCCGAGCCATCGGCGCACTTCACCGAGATCACCTCTGACATCGTGATACTTGCGCCAGAATGCAGCGAAAACATCCGGCCGGAGATTCAATCAGATTTGGCGCTGGCAAGCGAGACCTACATCTGATACCATGAGATATCTATTGTCGAAGGGCCGAGTGGGGGGAGGTGCAATATGGCCGATGTTCTAATTCGCGATATTCCAGAAGAGGCACTGTCCAGCATCGACGCCAAGGCTCGTCGCCAGGGTTTGTCACGTGTCGAATATTTGCGCCGCCAATTAATAGGTGACGCTAGAAGGAGCGAATCTAAGGTGACGGTTGAAGATCTAAAGCGGACCAGCCAGACATTCGCAGATGCGACTGATCCCAAAATCATGGCTAGGTGTTGGGACCTCGATGAGTGACTGGATCATTGACAAATCTGCTTACGTCAGACTCGGAACTGCTCCCGACAGTTCTGAATGGACAGTCCGCATTCATCGAGGTCAGGTCTGCATCGCAACAGTAACCCGTCTTGAGCTAGGATTTAGCGCCCGCGACGGTGACGACCTCCGCCGAGAAACATACTCTCAGCCTCTTGTCTCAATGCCTATCACATACCTCACGCCTCGGATCGAAGATCGAGCAATGGAGGTTCAGGTGCTTCTTTCAGATCGTGGACACCATCGGGCGCCTAGCGTCCCAGACTTGATCGTCGCAGCGACAGGCGAAATCCTTAGATTAACGGTGTTGCACCTCGATAAAGACTTCGATCTCATCGCCGAAATAACTGGTCAGTCCATCGAACGAATCAGAACTTAGCCCCTAGCTCACTGCCGTTGCGGAACAGGATACGAGTCCAAGATGTGGGTGAGACTTGGGTCAAGTTCGATCACGAGCAAAGTTGTCGAGCGAAACCTGTCGCCCTTATGGCGGCGACAGCCACCGATGATGCGATCAAATTCATGTACAACTGCCTTTCGCCCAGCCCCAGCCGCCAATATCGGCCGATTGTCCCAGTCCTGGGCATCAAGGGCTTCCAACAACAGTAAATCACGTTGCCCGACGTCAGATACATCTATGCCACCACCAAAGCGGCTCCAGCTACCGTTTGATCCTTTACACATCTGCTCTATGGGGTCGATTCGCGATATGCCAAACCGAGACTTGATCACCTGAGCGGGAGAATCAAAGACAGACACTGATCCAATCGTGGGTGAATTGGTATGCGTGAAAAACATTTTGTCTCGACCGGCCACAATCTTCTCGGGTCGACAATTCGGGGTAGGCAGGGAGATGGTCATGAATGTTCCATCGGCTGAGACCCTTAGCAGGCTATTCTCACTCGGCATGGTGAACCACATGTTGCCGTCGGGCCCTAAGGCCATGCTCGAGGGGGCGGCGCCACCCGATAGCGGTATCTTGCCGGTGTCCTGATCGCTGATCCAGCCGATGGCAGAATTTGTACGATCGTAATACCAGATGCGATTCTCGCCATCGGATGCAACATCGCGTATTTCGCCGATCCCGGGGGTTTCACATACCCGAAACGCCTCGAACCTAGCAGGCCTTCGATAGTCTCCGCTTCGATCGAACGCGTACGAGAGCTTTAGTAGCTCACGCCTCCCCTTGAGGGGCCCCGAAATCTTCGGGGCCCCTCAGTGAACCTCGCCAATGCTCGACTGGTGAACACAACAATCCTCGATGGTGACATCCGATTCGCGAACCTTGACCATGCCGACCTGACAAGAGCGGACCTGACAAGATCAAACATCTCAAATGGCCGATTCGATCACGCAGATCTCACCCAAGCAACACTCCAAAACGTTATCTTCACAGACACAAACCCAGACCCTAGATCCCCAACGGAGCCCCGTCGGGCTATCCCCGACAGGAGCACCCACTACTCCACACCAACATCATTCCGTCACGCGAATCTCACCAACGCCGACCTCACAACCAACATGCCCACCAGCCGAAACAACCAGCCACTCGGCGCTATCGATGTTGATTTCTCGCACGCCATCATGGCCGGCACAAACCTGGCCGGCACAAACCTGGCCGGCACAAACCTCAACCTAACCCGACTCCACGCAGTCAATATCACCCAACTAGCCCCAGGAGCAAACCTCACAGGCACAACCCACACGCCATACCAACCCGTCACGGCCGGCGGTCTACATTCGTGTGCGCTCAACACGATCGGCAACGTCCACTGCTGGGGCGACAACACCCACGGCCAGCTCGGCAACAACACCACAACCCACAGTCGAACGCCTGTCAAGGTCATATATCCGACACCAGCCCAGGAACAACACTGGCCCTGGGCCCTCTACAAAACCCTCAATTACGATCCCGACCTCGCCATCGACTGGGAGGCCAGGTTGCCCCACCTCGATGGCATTACTACGGAGCCCCAATAAAATCATTAGTGAAACTTGTTGCCGGCGTCGAGGGAAAGCTCCCAATAGGAGATGCTGCGAAGCACGCTGTGGATGCCCCTACGTTCATGACACCCACCACCAACTACTTCTAATGTCGCCGCGAAGCAGCTGTCCTTATCCCCCCCTTCCCACCCACAGGCTATTTGGGAGGGTCGGTGGGTGCTTTGCCCGATGGTCCGTCAAAGGCCGAAGCCTAAATCGCCCCAACTCGCCCCACAATTTCGGCCTAGGACCAGAGGGAAAGCTCCCACAGACCAACAGCGCAACCCCAACGAAACCCAAAAAGACCGACTCGCCGAAAGCCAAACTCCCAACGAAACCCAAGAAGACCAACACCAACGAAACCCGAAAGCTCAGAAGAAACGAGACCCAAAGAAACACCCAAGCAAGCTAGCTATCGAGCAAGAGAATGTGTTCCAGCCCTCAGGGCTTCCTACTCACAAGGTGCGCTTTACGCGGTAGGTGCGAGCGAAGCCGAAACGAGCCGGCCCTACCGTGGCGCAAACATTTCCTCGAGCACGTACTGCACTCTGGTCTCGATGCGAGCCGACGGATAGTACTCTTCGGCAACATCTAAGATTTCGTCGGCTGTATGTAATCCACAGAGACTAGCAAGGGCCAGGATATCGTCGCTGTCGCGTTCGACGCGAGCTGCCAGCACTTTCATAGCGAGTAAGTATTTCGGCGAGGCGACTTCGACTCGGAGTCCCGGTCGATCAAATAGGGTCGTCGAGTTGGTGTCGGCACCGGGCAGGAAGCCTTTTACC
>JBCKKC010000065.1:0-10386 GCA_038904395.1 Acidimicrobiia bacterium
TCGCAATGACGGCAGGGGAACGGCAGGCCCCTTGCTTCGTCGCTTGCCTCCTCGCCGTGACAGGAGGGGTTGACCGGGGAGCTCTCCACGGCCGCTAGACTTTCTTGTGGTTTGCATAATGCGCCAACCTGATCAGCCCAATGCATTGTCCACATCGTCACATCTATGGGCAAGAGACGATACCCGATGGGGGGGCCAGTGGCACAGTCAACAGAACAAGCTGATACCAAGACCGCGCCTGACTCCAAGAAAGACACGTCAGACAACAGCAAGCGCGATGTGGGCCCTCAGGATCAACTCGATGAATTGATCAAGATCACTAGGCCGCGCATGTGGGTGGCGCTAGTGGGCCTAGGGGTGCTGGTTGGGGCGATAGTCATGTGGGGATTCTTTGGCACCCTAGACACCAAGGTGACTGGTAGTGGTGTCCTAATGAGGGGGTCGAGTGTGCTTTCTGCGGGTTCCCTAATACAGGGCATTGTCATCAAGTCGGATCTTGAACCTGGTGTCGACGTGCGAAAGGATCAAGTCATTGCCGTAGTTCAGGATCCTCAAGGCAACGCCCACGATATCTTGAGCCCGGCGGACGGACGGGTCCAGCGAATTCATACACGACCGGGTGACTTCACTGATATCGGTTCGCCCGTGCTGACAATCGAGCCCAAGGGCCCCCTGCAGGCAATTGTGTTTGTGCCTCTGGCATCAGCTAAGGTGATCCGCCCGGGCATGCCGGTACGCATCACCGTTTCGATAGCACCCGCTGAAACCTATGGCTACCTTCTAGGGACCGTCAGACAAATCTCGCCCTATGCGGTGGGTAGTAATTATGTGGCCTCGTTGCTCGACAGCCAGTCGCTGGCCCAAACGCTAACTCAAGGTCAGCCCACTCTCGAAGTGGCGGTGAACCTCAAGCGCGATCGCAGTACGCCCTCTGGCTTTGATTGGTCATCTGGAGATGGCCCTAACCAACAACTCAGCTCAGGCACCCTCGTTACCGGCGACGTTATTGCCGGCCAGCATCACCCGATCAACCTCATCGTGCAAGGGGGAACGGGTGGCTAACGATCTTGGCACCACTGCACCAATTGATCGCCCATCAGCGCAGCCGACCCATTCGCCGCGCAAGGTGAAGACCAAGACTGTCTTGCAGATGGAAGAAGCCGAGTGTGGTGCCGCCTCGTTGGCGATGATCCTGTCGTATTTTGGCCGCGATGAGCCGCTCGAGAAGCTGCGGGTTTCTTGTGGGGTCTCACGAGACGGATCAAACGCTGCCAACCTCCTCAAGGCATCTGGCAAGTACGGGCTCGAAGGCCACGGCTATCGCAAAAGTGTCGATCGTTTGAAGGAGGTCAAACCGCCTTACATCATCTTTTGGAATTTCAACCACTACCTAGTCGTTGAGGGGTTCCACCGCGATCAGGTATATCTTAACGATCCCGCCAGGGGTCGCCTTTCTCTACCTGAATCCGAGTTTGACGACCAATACAGCGGTGTCGTCCTTACCTTTGAGCCCACAGCCAGCTTCACAAAGGAACGCCACAGCGGCGCCTTTTTCTCGGCTTTGGCTCGGCGTTTAAGCAAGAAGTGGGTAGGAATAATCTTTGCGGCCATCGTCGGGGCCCTGCTTGTTGTTCCGACGCTATTTATTCCGATAGCAACCCAGGTGTTTGTCAATAATGTTCTCATCGCGCATCGCAACCAATGGGTTGGCCCCCTAGTTATCGCACTCGCGTTGATCTTGGCTCTACAAGCCGGGCTAACTTGGGTGCAGCAATATGCGCTATTGCGTTTGCAGATGAAACTGTCGTTAACAACCTCGAGTGGCTTTCTTTGGCACCTCTTGCGTTTGCCACTGACGTTCTTCACGCAGCGATACCCAGGCGGGATTGTGACTCGAGTACAGCTCAACGATACGATAGCTCAGTTGCTATCTGGCCAGCTGGCAACCGCGATCGTCAACGTCACAATGATCGTCTTTTATGCAATTATGATGTTCGTGTACAGTTGGCTCCTCACGCTGGTCGCAATCGCGATTGCATTGGTGAACCTGGCCGCTCTTCTTTATGTATCACGACGGCGAAGAGACAACAATCAGCGCCTATTGAACGAAACCTACCGTCTCGACGGTGTGGCTTTTGGTGGCCTGCAAATCATCGAATCTGTCAAGGCTGAAGGCTCTGAAGGCGATTTCTTCTCACGCTATGCGGGCTTTCAGGCACGCGTTGCAAACACGACACAGAAGCTTGGAATCATCACTAGTGGCTTGAACATAGTGCCCTCATTCATGTCGAACTTCAGTATCGTCGCAACGATCTCGGTCGGCGCTCTCTTGGTCATGCAAGGCAAACTTTCCCTGGGCGGCCTGATAGCTTTTCAAGCGCTAACGATCTCCTTCTCGGCACCCATCGCCAACCTCATCACACTAGGCACAGAAATCCAAAACGCCCGCGGCGAAATGGCCCAGCTAGACGACGTCACGCGCAATCCGCTTGATACTGCCTACGCTCGCAAACCAACGGAGCCGCTGTCGGCGCCCGCCGCCAAGCTAAAAGGTTTCGTCGAGTTTCATGATGTCAGCTTCGGCTATAGTCCGTTGGGACCACCGCTCATCGAACACTTCAGCTTGAAATTGAAGCCTGGTTCGCGCGTGGCCCTTGTCGGACGCACCGGAAGCGGCAAGTCGACCGTTGCCAATATCGTGAGCGGACTGTATCCCCCCTGGAGCGGCACAGTTCTTTTTGATGGCAAAGAACGCTCCGAGATTCCCCTCGACGTAATGACTAACTCGCTAGCGCAGGTCTCTCAAGACGTATTTCTCTTTGAAGGCACCATTGCCAGCAATATTTCGCTGTGGGATACAACCATCACCGAAACCACGATACGTAATGCTGCTCAACACGCAGCAATTAGCCATGATATCGAGGATCGCCCGGGCAGTTATCAGGCTCACCTCGCCGAACGTGGACAAAACTTCAGCGGGGGCCAGAAACAACGACTAGAAATCGCCCGTGCTCTGTGCACCAAGCCGACAATACTCGTGCTTGATGAAGCAACGAGCGCCCTCGACCCAACAACAGAACTTGAGATCGACAACGCCATTCGGCGCCGAGGAATCACATGCCTGATAGTGGCACACCGCCTCAGCACGATTCGAGACTGTGACGAGATCATCGTCCTCGAACAAGGCAGAATTGTCCAGCGGGGCACCCACGAGGAAATGAAGGACCAACCCGGGCTCTACGCCGAATTGATAAAGGCTACCTGAGATGGAGGCCGTCATTGCGAGCGAAGCGAAGCAATCCAGACTTTACTGTGTTGCGAGCGTAGCGAGCAATTCAAAAGGATCGAGTCCGATGATACAGTCCTGCTCGCAAGCTCGCAGAATATCTAAAGTCTGGATTGCCACGCCCTGCCAAAGCCCAGGGCTCGCAATGACGGAAGGGGGAACGTGAATGGAAGCAGCATGGCAAAGCATCTTCGAGCAACAAGGTGAAATCGTAACCTCTCGGGCAAATACCCCTTTTGAGATTGATGACGGCGAATCACTCTGGTACGTAAAAGCTCAAGCTGTCGATGTCTTTATCGCTCAAGGCAAACTCGACAGGCCCGCCGGGGCCCGCCACCACCTAATGCGCATACCAGCCGGAACAATCATCGAGGGCAGCGACCCGACAAAAACACCAGCAGGTTGGATGGTTATCGGAGTTGGCCTGCCCGATTCTGTCGTCTATCGGCTGTCTCGCTCCGACTTCGAGAGAGCAGTTTCCAACGATCGGACACCAGAACAAGCTGGAGCCATTTCGACAGAAATGATACGAACTCTTGTCACCGCCATCGCCGAGTCGGTGCATGATGCAATACCGCCTCGGTCAATCGATGTGCATCTGCCGCGCAGCGATCCCGCGCAAGTCGATGCATCCACGCTTTGTGAGCCTCGCTCAGATCTCATCTGGTTCCGCCAAGTCGACGGCAGGTCAGAACTGCTTGGCCGCAAAGAATTAGGCATCGATGAATCTGTTGGCTACATCCTGTTAGCCCCAGGGCTCTGGCTGCAAACGAGCGTTGCATCGCATGTCTCAAGTGGAGCGGTGGCTGCCCTAGGTTTCCCGGACGTTTGGGCTGGGCTAGACCAGCTTTGGAAACTCATCCTGACAAAAAAGACAGCTGATATCGTAGCTACAGATGTTCAAGAACGAGACCGCCTCAAAGAGAAAGACGAACGCGACAAGAGGCTCTTCATTCAGGCATATCAACAGATTGCTGGCCTCCTAGTCGACCATGGCCGAACACCAATTAGTCCATCCGAACTCACAACTACCGACAAACAAGCAAGCCTCGTTCGCGCCTTACAACTCGTCGGCGAGGCACTAGGCCTCAAAATCAAAGAACCCACCAATCCAGAATCACATGCGGGGGAGCTAATTCGTTCGCTCGCAAGAGCTAACAGGCTAAGACTACGCCAAGTTCGCTTTAGCGGAAAATGGTGGCAAAACGATCACGGCCCATTGGTCGCTTTCCGCGCGGATGACATGTCACCAGTAGCGCTCCTGACCAAAGAACGCACCGGCAGAGCCCCCAGGTATGTACTGACGGACCCGACAACAAACCAGCAAACTGTCGTCGACGAGATCGTTGCCAAGAGCCTAGCTCCCAACGCAATGAGCCTGTACAGGTCGTTGGAGCCAAAGCAAATTCGAGCTCGCGACCTAATGCACTTTGGCTTACGCGGATGCTCACGCGATTTTGGCTCAATATTGGCCTTGGGCATCATGGGCGGACTCTTGGCATTGGCGATACCGATAGCGACCAACTCGATCTTCACCAATGTCGTGCCCGCTGCAGAATATGGCACGCTCGCGCCAATAGCATTCCTCCTGCTAGGCATAATCATCGCTTCCGCGTTCTTCCTCTTCACCCGCAACATTGTCGCGCTACGCATCGAGGGAAAATTGCAAGTAAGTGTCGAACCAGCCATTTGGGATCGACTGCTGAGCCTCCCAGTCTCATTCTTCCGTCAATACTCAACCGGCGACCTGGCAAATCGAGCATTGGGCATAACGACGATCCGCTCTCTCCTGAGCACGACAAGTATCGACGCGATACTCTCTCTGATCTTTTCGAGCTTCAGCCTCATCTTGCTGTTCTTCTACGACACACTGCTCGCTGTAATTGCCATCGTTCTCGTCATCACGATGAATTCGATCCTCTTGGCGGTGGCTATACGACGGTTGCGCTACCAACGCAAGCTATACGACATAGGCGGAAACATATACGGCCTATTGTTCCAGCAACTCGACAGCATGGCAACCATCAAGGTGTCTGGTGCCGAAATACGCGCCTTCACTCAATGGGCGAACCAGTATCAAGAACAGCAGGCCGCCTCAATACAATCTACGATGCTCCAAAACGTGTCAACCACTGTTAACGCGGTGTACCCTGGCGTCTTGTCGCTGGTCCTCTTTATTGGCATTGGATTCTTCCTCGACGGCAAGTTCGCCGCTGGTACATTCTTTGCCTTCACCGTGGCTCTAGGCCAGTTCGTGGCTGCAGTAACTGGCCTCAACTACACACTCATATCAGTCATGAGCATTATTCCAATCTATGAGCGCACAAAGCCGATCCTGAAAGCCTTGCCCGAGATCGACGACAAGAAACAAGACCCAGGGCCTCTATCGGGCCACATCGAGCTGAGCCACGTCACATTTCACTATGACATCGACCTACCTGCCACAATTGAGAACCTCAACATGACCGTGGGAAGAGGAGAATTCATAGCCATTGTCGGGCCATCGGGCGCCGGCAAAAGCACCCTAGTTCGGCTGCTACTAGGCTTCGACACGCCCACGTCAGGCAACATCTATTTCGATGGTCAAGATCTCGCCAACCTCAACGTTCAAGCCGTACGTCGACAAATCGGAGTAGTCCTACAGGGCGGAAAGACCATGCCCGGCGACATTTTCAGCAACATCATCGGCTCTTCGGCACTCACCATGGACGACGCCTGGGAAGCGGCCCGAGCAGCAGGCATCGCCCCAGAAATTGAAGCTCTTCCAATGGGTATGCACACCTATGTGAACGAGGGTGGCACCACGTTCTCAGGTGGACAAATCCAGCGACTCTTGATTGCCAAGGCACTTGCTCGCAAACCAGCCATATTGCTCTTTGATGAGGCGACCAGCGCCCTCGACAATCAAACACAGGCCGAAGTCATGGCCGGCATCGAGAAGATCAGCACCGCTCGCATCGTCATCGCTCACCGGCTCAGCACCATCGCCCATGCCGATCGGATCTACTTTCTAGACCATGGCACAATAACCGAGAGCGGCACCTTCGACGAACTGATGGCCAAAGACGGCGCCTTCGCCCACCAGATGCAGCGACAACTGGCCTAATGAGTAGTTTTCCCCATATGAGAAATCGTGTGGTCATCGATGGGATTACCCAGCGCCTGCAATTGCTTCCAATAATCGGGGCGACCGGGGTGTCCCCGGTTTGCCACGCCCTGCCAAAGCCCAGGGCTCGCAATGACGACAAACGAACAGCGCCGATAACCATACCGTCATTGCGAGCGAAGCGAAGCAATCCAGACTTCACTGTTTTGCGGGCGAAGCCCGCAGTCAATATTAGGGGGTCAGCGTGTTCCAAAGGTCGTCCCAACCGGGATTCAGATCTTCAATCAGTGCCAATTTCTTCGCGCGGGACCCAGCCTTGATCTGCTTTTCTCTAGTGATCGCAGTCTCCATGTCCTCAATGAGTTCGTAATACACCAACATCTTGCATCGATACCTTGCCGAAAAGGCATCCAATACATGGCTGTTCCGATGCTCATAAATCCTTTTCAGCAGATCTGACGTAACCCCCACATAGAGGGTTCCGTTCTTCTCGCTGGCCATGATATAGACCGCCGGCTGCTTCAACGTGGCACCTGCCAATATTGACTGCGGGCTTCGCCCGCATTTAAAAGTCTGGATTGCTTCGTCGCCCCAGAGCTGGCTCCTCGCAATGACGACGAGAGAACGTTGCTAACAACCCACCGACCAGATCAGGTGGCGGGTTGATCTTGGCCGAGGTCGATGTCGATTTCGCGTTGGCCGCGGCCACGGAATTCGAGGGCCATCACAATGAAAATGATTCCGAAGATGACGCCATAGAAACCAACGATCCACTTAAGGGCCAGCAAGCCGGCTTCGGGCACGAAAAGCAGAATGAGTCCGAAGAGGATGCCGCAGATGCCGTTGACAATCATGAGCCATTCCGACCCACCTTGCTTGTGCACCTGACCTGCAGTTATGAGCATGATGATACCCCCCGCCAATGCCCAAGCGGCAATCAGGAAGTAGAGAGCAAGTGCCGCTGTAAAAGGCCAGAAGAAGGCAATGCCTCCAACGACTATGCCTAATATGCCGTCGATAATCAAGAAGATTCGTTGGCCGCTGGTCACGTCGCCGAAGGCTCCTACAAGCGCAAAGATCCCGCCCACGAGGGCAAACGCTCCAAAGAACGCCACCAGTAGGCCAACCGTGATTTGGGGCCAAAATAGGGTGATAATACCGAACGCCAGAGCAACAAGTCCTCGAATCAGCAGTGACCACCACCGCATATGAAACTTCATTGTTTGACCTGTCCCGCCGGAAGTCACTGATGCATCCACTTTCACTTTTAATACCTCGACCTATCTAGTTCGCAGTCTGAACAGCTAATCAAATTCAAATATCCACGTCGAAGCAACTCTAGACGATGTCAAAGGCAGCACCCAACTTCGCCGCCTCTCGGTCACGCAACGCAATGTTGACGCGGAGCTTCTCGAGATATTGCTCGATGGTCTTTTCGCCTTGTGGCAACGGGTGTGCGGCCAGAAAGTCGTGGACCTGATCTGCCACTCCTGGCTGAACCAAGGCAGCAATGCCGCTCAGCAATCGGGGAACGGTCGAGTCGGGCAAGCGCCGATTGAGTTCATCCCAATTGTCGCAAACAAATTGCCAAACGAGAGGCCCATGCTCACGATGGGTTAAACCACGAGCTATCAGCCTGGGCGTGTCCTGGGTGCGCACATAATCGGTCAGGGTAGCCTCAACGGTCGCTGCCACTTGCTCACGTTTGGGAAAATGAGCGAGGGCATTCAGGTAGCGCAACTGCTCCTGAGGCGTTGCAGCGCTCTTGTAGCAGGCCCGGAATAGCTCAAAGTCTTCGTCCGTACCGGTGTCGGCAACAATTTCCAGCGCGGCCGACGCCAGGTCTGGGTCGACAGAAGAGCTGTCTTTCTGGTAGCTCACAAACAGTTCCCGGCCGCGGGCCCGCGCTTGAGCGTCATCACCCAACACGGCCAACGTCCCAACAAGTAGGCCACGCAGTTCACGCTCCAGCGAGCTGTCTGTTGGTTTGGCTTTCCAACCCAGACGTTCCAGGGCGGGCGCTACCAGCTGGCAGATGAAACTGCACAACTGAGCTCTGTCGGTGTCTAGAACAATCCGATCGAGCATTCCCAGCGGGGCAAGCATCGCCTTCCAAACACCCAGGTCAGTTTCGCCCTTGAAGAGGCTAACCAACATGAGGAAATCCTGAACGGATGACTCACCAGCCAACACCATCGCCCACGCATCGTTGACGATCCCGTGCCTTTCGACGGCACTGAGTTGACCGGCAACGGCGCCAGATAGCGACTCGAGAAGTCCACCCTCGTAACGCACGCGATAGAAGCCGTGCCCGCCCGCGTTAGCGACCACCCAATCACAGGGCTGATCTAGCGTGACGCTGGCCTCTTTCTCTTCCAACAACACACGCTGCTCAACCATTTGGCCAGCGCAAAAGGCCTTGAGGATTATGGGCACCGACCAAAGTTTGTCGCCGATTTCGGAGTCGGCCGCGTCAACATATCGGAAGCACTTTTGTGCCAGAGTCAGGGTCTTGCGATCACTTGACAGTGTCACCGACACCTGCGGGAAGCCGCCTTGGAATATCCACGAGTCCATGATCCGGCGGGCTGGCTGGCCTGTTGCTGACTCGAGCGCGTCCCAAAGGTCACCGGTCTCGGTGTTTGACAACTTGTGTTTGTCCAGATAGAGCCGAATGCCCTTGCGGAACCCATCCTCTGTCAAGTACTGCTCGAGCATGCGCAATACGGCTGCACCCTTGGTATAGGTAAGGATGTCGAACATCGCTTCGGCATCTTTGGGGGATCGAACTTCAAACTCGATCGGCCGGGTGGAGGCGAGAGCATCTACGTCAAAGGCTGACATACGCTCGTCGGCAAATTGGCCCCACCGCTGCCAGCTGGGCTGGAATGCGTTGACGGCAGCGATCTCCATGAACGTTGCAAAGGCTTCGTTCAGCCAAATTCCGTTCCACCACTTCATCGTGACTAAGTCACCGAACCACATGTGGGCCAACTCGTGTGCGATAACATCGGCAACATGGGTAAGTTCAGCTGTCGCCACCGTGGCAGGATCGACCAATAGCAAGGCCTCACGGAATGTGACACAGCCCAGGTTCTCCATTGCCCCCATGGCAAAGTCGGGCAGGGCAACTAGATCAAGCTTGTCACCTGGATACGGAATTCCGTAGTAGTCCGAGAAGTACTTGAGCGAGAAGGCGGCAACTTCTAGACCATATTGGGCCAAGTGCGCCTTGCCGGGCACATGGGCAATTCGCACCGGCGTACCGTCGACATCGATAGGTTTAGTGAGCTCAAGGGGACCAACAATGAGGGCCACCAAATAGGTTGACATTTCAATCGTGTCGTGAAAGTTGACGATCAGCTTGCCATCGTCACGCACCTGGCGAGATTTCACGGCCGAGTTGGAGAGTGCCGTGAGATCTTCGGGGACGACCAGAGTGATTTCAAAGGCTGCCTTGAAATCTGGCTCGTCGAAACAAGGGAAGGCTCGTCGAGCATCGGTTGCTTCCATTTGTGTGGCCGCAATAATCCGCTCGTTGCCATCGGCATCGGAGAAGCGGCTGCGATAGAAGCCCCGCAACTTGTCGTTAAGAATGCCGTTGAAACGTGTGTGCAGCACCCACTCACCCGGCTCAACCTTTTCGTTAAAGGTCATGAGGGCACGTTCGGTCTCCTGGTCGTAGCTGATTGTGGCGACCAAGGTTTCGCCGGCGATATCTTCCAGCCAAGCTGCCTCGATATCGAGCTCAGCCGCGTTAATGGCGATGGTCTGGAGAGGTTCGGCGACTTTCACAGAAATGGACTGGCTACCAGCGAACGTGGCGCGATCAAGGTCCGGTTCGAAGCTCAGTCGATACCTCGATGGGATTACGGTGCGCGCTAGACGATAGTTATCTTCAGACATAGGGAAACCTTTCGTACTGGGGCACGCCTTGCGTCGGCAGAGGGCGCCGGAGATGTCGACAAGGCTAGTCGCACAACGAGATACTTTT
>JBCKKC010000066.1:0-9764 GCA_038904395.1 Acidimicrobiia bacterium
AATCTTGTTCCAAACTAAGAGCTCCGGAACCGAGCCTGCTCGTACCTGTTGAATTACATCACGAACGACGGCAACTTCGGAATAGGGGTCCTCTGCCGATGCATCAACGACATGCACAAGGAGATCGGCCTCGGTCCCCTCCTCAAGAGTGGAATGGAATGCCTGAACCACTTCGTGGGGAAGCTTGCGAACGAAACCGACCGTGTCGGAGATGAGCACCTTTCGGCCCTTGGGTAATTTCAGGGACCGAACTGTCGTGTCAAGCGTGGAAAACAACTTGTTTTCCACGAGCACACCTGCGGAAGTCAAGTTGTTCAACAGACTTGATTTGCCAGCATTCGTATATCCAACGAGCGACACCGACGACAATCCGCTCCTGCGTCGGCCTTTGCGTTTTGTGCTCCTCGTCCTGTCGAGCGCCGCCATCTCGCGCTGCAGGGTCGCTACCCGGGTTTGGATGCGCCGCTGGTCAATCTCAAGAACCGTTTCACCTGGGCCTCGAGTACCGATGCCGGCTCCGAGGCGTGATAGCAATACGCCACGTCCGCGCAACCTTGGTAGTCGATAGCGAAGTTGGGCAAGTTCCACTTGGACCTTGCCCTCTCGGGTAGTTGCGTGCTGGGCGAAAATGTCGAGAATGAGCTGTGTCCGATCGAGGACTCTGCGCCCACCAAAAGCTTTCTCTAGATTGCGCTGTTGAGCGGGAGAAAGCTCGTCATCAAAAATGATCAGCGTGGCGTCAAAGAGATCACCTTCGTGTCTAATTTCGTCGACCTTACCACGTCCAATATATGTCGCTGGATCGGGAGAGGGTCTTATCTGAAGGTGCTGGGCAACGACTTCGGATCCAGCTGTTTCGGCCAGCGCTGTCAACTCCGCTAGAGAAATCTCTTCAACCCCGGCCTCTCGACTCGAGCTAGCTAGACCCACAAGAATCGCTCGATCGCTCTCCCAATCCTCGAGTACAACCTGATCGGGCGCTAAGGTGAGCCGACGTCCTGCTCCCCTACTGCCATCCGCTTGATCATTGCGATTTGTTCGGCTCCGACTCATTTAATCCGCCACTTCATCTGCCACCCATTGTTAGGTTCACTCACCACCACCATAACTCACCAAGCTCACAAATCAATAGCGGCCGAAAATACTTCCACGACCGGGCCGCTCAGCCAGAATGAGTTAGTCGAGCTGTCATAGGTAACAACCACAGATCCGCCAGGAAATGTGACTGTCAAGGGCCCCTCTGTTACTAGACCGAGTCGCCGCATGACCGCTGCAATGGCACATGCACCAGTACCGCATGATAGTGTTTCGCCGACACCCCGTTCCCACACTCGGGCGTTGACCCTTCCCCCTTCCATAGCAACGAATTCCACATTGGTCCCATTAGGAAAGAGTGACGACAGCTCCGAGCCAAGGCTCTTCACCGGAGCGGTGGTCAGGTCATCCACTACGGTCACAACGTGGGGATTGCCAAAACTTACCGTGCTGAAATGCCAGATACTGCCTTCGAAATCATACGTGAACATACCCGAATCTGACTCACCTGGCACTTGGCCATCAACTGTCCATATTGCTTCACCCATATCAACCTCCACCCAGGTAGCCACATGGGCGTCACTGCCCTCGCCAGGACTGACTAAACGCACGGCTCTGGCCCCCGCACGAGTATCTATCGTGGCACCATCAGTAGGCAAAATACCCCTGTCGAAACAGTACTTAGCCAAGACGCGAATACCATTCCCGCACATCTCGGCAATGCTGCCGTCAGCGTTCCAATAATCCATAAAGATGCTGGCGGCCGGATCGGATCTATCAGCGAGGCGCAACACGCCGTCGGCACCGACGCCCGTGTGACGATCACAAAGGCTGCGCACAGTCTCGCTGGACAGACCAAATTGGCCATCCAGATCGTTGATGACTACGAAATCATTACCCGTTGCATGTGCCTTGACAATTTCTAATTTCATCCAATGCCTTCTGTTCGGCACGCTCCACGTTCAGGATCCATCTCACTAGTCAATCCTCCTGAAACCACTTAGCGATGTCGTTGGACATCTCTTGAGGAGAGCCGAGAAACCAGCGAGCCCGTGGCTCTCTTCTCCACCAAGTTAACTGCCGTCGAGCGTATGTCCTTGTCTTAGCCTTGATCTCATCGGCTGCCTGCTCAATGGCCAATTCCCCTCGAATCACGCTGATCAGTTGCCTATAACCGATAGCATTGCCCGCTGTTTTTGACCACAAGTCGCATGTACTCAATAGCTGAGCAACCTCGTCAAGCCATCCAGAAGCGAGCATGCTGTCGACCCGAGAGTTGATTCGAGCATAGAGCTCCTCTCGGCTTTGCGGAGCCAAAACAGCGATCTTGGCCGGATATCTGGACAGGCGCTGGTGCCACCCAAGATCGGTTTCAGGAAGTGGCCCAACATCCAGAGTGAGCTCGACCTGGCGGAGCACTCTTCGCTCATTCGCCAAGTCAACTTTGCTTGCCCTCGCCGGCGCATGCATTTCCAACCAACCCACCAGCTCTTCGAGCGGCTTGGCCTCAAGCTCTCGTCGGCGAGACGGACTTGGAGCGCCCCGAAACTCGATGTCATCTATGAGGGCTCGCAAGTAGAGGCCGGTTCCGCCAACGACCAGGGGGCGCCGATCACGGGACTGGATTGAGTCGACGGCTGCGCGAGCATCCACTTGATAGTCGGGGGCGCTGAATTCCTGCCACACGTCCACTAGGTCCATACAGTGGTGTGGAATTTGGGCCTGCTGTTGCTGGGATGGCTTGGCAGTGCCGATATCCATTCCTCGATACACCTGCATGGCATCGCATGTAACGATCTCACAACCCAACGTGCCGGCAATCTCAAGAGCAACTTGGGTCTTGCCGGCCCCTGTCGGACCTACTAAACAGAGAATAGGCTTCAACTCGGATGCAGAGTTCACGGAACTAGCAGCGGCGGCGCAACTACTACGTCACCGAAAAGATAGTGAGGTGCCGCACCTGATATAGCCACATCGCAAAATGATCCAGGCACTACAGACAGGTCTTCCCCGACTCTTTCTGACTGCACAGGCCGTCCTTGACCGTCCAGCGCCAGGATCGGCGCGTGCACCAGCTTGCCACCCCGAGTTCTTCCGCTCAAACGTGTCGGGTCCTTCTTCGACGGACCTTCAACGAGAACTTCTTGCACACACCCGACCAAGTCCAGGTTTTTCGACCAGGAGATGCCGTCTTGAAGCGCCGTCAGGCGAGAATAACGTTCATGAATGACTTCAGAGGGTGTGTCGTCGACAATGTCTGCCGCGGGAGTCCCGGGACGTGGCGAATAGATGAAGGTGTAGGCAGAGTCGAACTGCGCTGCTTCCACGACATCGAGTGTTGCTTGAAAATCAGCCTCAGTTTCGCCAGGGAATCCGACGATGATGTCAGTACTGACCGTTAAACCCGGGATCGCTGCTCGCGCTTGGGCGAGCTTCTCAAGAAAGCGTTCCGCCCGATAGCCCCTATGCATGGCGGCAAGAATCCGGTCGGAACCGGATTGGAGAGGGAGGTGGAGTTGCTCACAGACCGATTTACATTCCACCATTGCTGTAATTGTCTCAGGCCGAATGTCTTTGGGATGTGGGCTTGTGTAGCGGATTCGCTCGATACCGTCGACGGCGTCAATTCCGTACAGAAGTTCGGCAAAAAGGGGCTTGCGTCCGTCGAGATCGCGCCCGTAAGAATTTACGTTCTGGCCCAGCAACGTAATCTCGACCACACCATCGGCTGCCAAAGCTTCAACTTCGGCGACGATATCGCCCATGCGCCGACTGACTTCTTTGCCTCTGACTGTGGGAACTATGCAGAATGTGCACGAGTTATTGCACCCGATCGAGATCGTCACCCACCCAGCAAAAGAGACATCACGATGGGCAGGCAGAGTCGAGGGGAATATGTCGGTCTCCTGCTTGATCTCGACGACTGATTCGTGAGTGCGATCCGACTCAGCAATCAGTGCACTGACGTTGGATAAATTGTGGGTGCCGAAGACGACATCAACGTGCGGAGCCCTCTCCGCCAATTTGGCCCCGTCCTTCTGAGCCAAACAGCCGCCAACCACGACTTTCAAATCAGGTCGGCGTTGCTTTTCGGGCAGGAGAGCACCAAGTTGCCCATACAGGCGCTGGTCGGCATTCTCTCGAATGCAACATGTATTGAAGAGCACGACATCGGCATCGCTTACGGAGTCGGCAGCTTCCATACCGTCAGCCTCAAGGACCCCCGCGATGCGCTCAGAATCGTGCTCGTTCATCTGGCAGCCAAATGTGCGAATTAAGAAGCGACGCGTCATAGGGGCAGTTTAATGCAAGATCGTGACAGGAAACAAACTCTGGCGATGCGGGAGGCGAAGCACCCCAATCAAAAGCGGTGCTCAGCGCTCGACGCGCTATAGGTAGTTTCGAGCGCAGGCAGATCGAGCACGGATTCGCTAGTCACTCACACCCTCGGGCACGGGATTTGCGGACGGGCTTTCGCTAGTTTCAAGAGCAGGCAAGTCGAGCTCGGGTTCGCGAATTGCCACAGTCCGGTGCTCGACAATTAGACGGATCGCCGTTCGGATGTCTTCGCCGATAGTCACTTCCGTGAATTCTGGCGTGCAGACAATCTCTATTTCATCTTCAACCAGATAATTGCGAGCAATCGCTATTGCTTTCACGGCCTGATTCAGAGCACCAGCGCCAATGACACTCATCTCGCATTCGTTTCGTTCTCGCAGGATGCCAGCTAGGGCACCTGCGACACTATGTGGTACGGACTTGGATGATACTTTCAGGCCCTGTTGCACGGCTTCCTTCAACCCCCACGTCACTCCAGCATTGCGGAGCTGTCCTCTGATCCCTGGACTACTGGTGAGGCCAATCGCGGACAGTTCAATAAGAGTTAAAGGTAGCTAAACGCAACATCAAATGGGTGGATACCGGCGAAATAATTTACTTGGCGCCATCTAGGACCTCTTCGCCAGCCCTACTGTCCACAGGCATGCCAGAGGGCCCTGAAAGTTCCGACAGCTCAACCTGGGACGAAGAATCTTCCTTGACGAATTCTTGCTCACCCTCTGGTCCCTCCGCAGCATCAGCCTCTTTCACTGCGAAAGCTTCCCGAATACGCTCAGTTAAGGCCAAAGCGATATCTGGACTTGCCACAAGGAAGGCTTTTGCATTCTCTCGCCCTTGGCCTAGTTGTTCTCCTTCATAGGTAAACCAGGCACCACCCTTCTTGACGAGTCCTATGTCTACAGCAACATCGAGTAGTGCCCCTTCTCGACTAATACCTTGGCCATACATAATGTCGAATTCGGCCTGCCTAAACGGAGCAGCACACTTGTTTTTCACCACTTTGACCCTAACCCGGTTACCCACGATATCTGTGCCTACCTTGATCGAATCGATGCGACGGATGTCAAGTCGCACCGAAGAGTAGAACTTCAAGGCTCTTCCGCCAGGGGTAGTCTCGGGCGAACCGAACATCACGCCAATCTTTTCACGCAGCTGATTTATGAATACCACCACTGTATTGGTTCGGGAAATGCTTCCCGACAACTTCCGCAAGGCCTGACTCATGAGGCGGGCTTGCAGACCAACATGAGTAGCGCCCATCTCGCCGTCAATCTCGGCTTTAGGAACCAAAGCAGCGACAGAGTCGATCACGACAACGTCAATGGCACCGGAACGGATCAGCATGTCGGTTATCTCGAGGGCCTGCTCGCCTGTGTCAGGTTGCGAAATAAACAACTCGTCTACGTTGACTCCCAAATTTCGCGAGTAGACAGGATCCATCGCATGCTCGGCATCGATAAAGGCGCAAACACCGCCATTGCGTTGAGCCTCAGCGATGACGTGGAGCGAAACTGTCGTCTTACCCGAGCTCTCGGGACCGAAGATTTCAACAATACGGCC
Organism: Acidimicrobiia bacterium; assembly: GCA_038904395.1. Taxonomy (GTDB): domain Bacteria; phylum Actinomycetota; class Acidimicrobiia; order UBA2766; family UBA2766; genus JBCKKC01. The sequence continues at coordinate 5,935 of JBCKKC010000066.1, forward strand.
ACGTGGCAATCCGCCAATACCCAAGGCGAGGTCCAAGGAGAGCGCTCCTGTTGAAACAACGTCGGTATTTTGGCGAAAGGTGTCGTCGCCGAGCTTCATTATCGAGCCCTTACCGAATTGGCGCTCTATCTGGCCGACAGCCATAGTCAGCGCTTTTTCTCGATCTGAGCCGCGTGCCACTTCTTTAGCTACTTCTTTACCAATTTCTCTAGCCACTATTCCTCCAAGATCGGATTGCCAACACTGTAGTGCGTCGCCAGGAATACTAAACCACAGTCCTTCGGGGACCATGGCGCTGGGGGGGTGATAAGGTCGCCGGGCTTCCGGAGCGACCCAGGCCCTTGGTGGAAATTACCACTTGAGACCCCTTCGGAGGGGGCGAACCGGGTCTCCCCGTCCCGATCCGATCCGCAAGAACCACCTTACCGAACAACCGTTCGGATTGCAAGCACTTTTGCGTGCTACTTGATTGGTTCTCTCACGAGCGAAGTGGAAACGTGTCCACGATGTCATAATGGGCACCGTCGCTCCGCAATACCGATTCGAATAATGCCACTTCGTCAACTCGCATAAGCGCAGGGGCCAACTCGCATTTTTCAACCAAAGCCGATACATCGACAGGTGACTTTGCCCGACCCACTGTCAGATGCGAGTGGAAGGCTCTATCATCGGATGCGAATCCCCGCTTCGAAGTCTCCAGTTGAACTGCTGTAGCCAACGAGGCAATCTGTTCGCCGCCTGGACCGGCACCAATCCAAACTATACGTGCTCTGCGCTCATCCGGAAATGCACCCAGCCCCGAAAAAGTTACCTCAAAGGGTTTGATTCTACCGGCGCCAAATGCACAAGCCAATCGCACCTCGTCCACCTTAGAAGCAGCCACATTGCCAAGGAATTGTAAGGTGACATGCCAGTTCTCAGGCTTGACCCAACGGATTCGCTCGTCCTCATAGCATCCACCCAAAGCTGCATCTAAAGCTGAAACCACCTCGGGCGCCAGCCTTACCGCCACAAACAATCGTTTATGATCTTCTTGCGTCATCGTCCCCAGCCTGCCAATAATCGTCGTCGTAAGATATCGAGGGCATGTGCAGTTGCCCGTGCACGCACTTCGTTTCGGTCACCGCTCAAGTGGAGCCGAACCACATCTGATGCCCCTCGCACATCAGTTGCAATGAATACTTCGCCCACCTCGTCCCCTTGCGCGCTTGGGCCTGCGGAGCCCGTCACTGCCACAGCAACATCGGCGTTGAACAGGGCTCTGGAATTTGCGGCCATCATCTGAGTCACTTGCGAACTAACTGGCCCATGCTGCTCGATTATTGACGGATCAACCTTGAGGATCCTCACCTTCGAGTCGCTTGCATAAGTCACGGCCGAACCCAGAAATACATCCGAGCTGCCAGGAACGCTCGTGAGTGCGGCGCCAATCAGTCCCCCGGTCATCGATTCTGCCGCAGCCAATTTCCAATTCGCCTGACGCAGGCGGTCTATGCAGACCGACGCTAACGTATCGTCGTCGAGACCAAATATCACGTCTCCCCCCTCACTCCGGTCGTGAGCCACACCTTGATCCAGGCGATCCCCCAAATCGCTAAGCAGCTCAGTCGTCATCAGCGTGTTGTCCCCTCTCGATCAGAGCCCTAGCACGCCACAAATAGTCGATAGCCGACCCCCAACTGACGACCACAGCTATCCACAACAGCACAAGCCCCGCTACCTGCACGGACGCATCCTGGAGCAGCAGCAAGCCGGCAGCGACCAGAGTAACGAAGGTCTTGAGCTTTCCGGCCAGAGATGCCGGCACAGATGCTCCGTGGCGCAATGCATAGGATCGAAAAATCGAGATAGCCACTTCTCGCACCAACAGCAACACCACCGGCAACCACGGCACCGAGCCGGACCATGCCAATGGAACCAAAGTGCAAGCAACCAGTATCTTGTCGGCGAGCGGGTCGAGAAATGCACCAGAACGTGTTGTGCCCTGGCGGCGGGCAAGCAGGCCATCCAAACTGTCGCTGATGGCAAGCACGAAGAACAGCGCTAGCACCCAATCCCTACTGCTGGACGCTAGGAGCAAGATCGCCAACAGGCCAGCGCCAAGTACGCGCAATAGGGTGACTGCGTTCGCTGGCGTAGCCAATGCCGTAGGACCAAATCTGTTCAAGCCATTTTTGTGCAATTCCACAACTGTCAGACTATGAGCGCACTAGCCTGCTTGTCCTAGCCAATCTGGTTTCCATCGGCCGGTAAGATGGACGGGATCGGAATTCAACGTGTGACCGGCGTCAGCTGGTCGCATTCCCTACAGGCGAGGTATGGGTTTAATGGTTCTCACGAGCGCTGGGAGCGTTGTCGAATACTATCTCGTTCGGCCAGATAGCTATTTCAAGGTTGAGTGGGTTGGGCCAGACCCATCATTCGTCATGCTCGCCCCGATTCATCCGGCTCTGGAGGAGCACGGAGTGTTCACGGCCGATGCGGCAGCAGTCTGGCCTGGTGTGGAAGGCGAGCCCTACTTTTACATCGATGCTTCGCAATGCGATGCCATCGGGAGTTCCCTTGAGAACCTGGATTGGAACAGCCAGCTCTCACCAGTCAACATTCGCGATACTCTATCGATCTCCGATGAACATGCCCAAGAATTGACCCCCTTAGCTCGTCGAGAGGCGGACCGACTTGTCCAGCTTTGCAAGATGGCGAGCGATAAGACAGCCGGACTCCTGTGTGTCGTCTACTAGCCGGGAGGATTGCCCATCGGTGGCTAATCTGGTGTGTTTCGGTGCCCTCGAGCAATGTTGAGCTCTTCTGGCGAGATCAGCACCTTTCGCGCTTTGGAGCCTTCTGATGGACCGACGACTCCGCGCATCTCTAACAGATCCATGAGTCGCCCCGCCCTGGCAAAGCCAACACGCAATTTGCGCTGCAGCATCGACGTTGACCCGATTTGATTGGCCACGACCAGATCCATTGCCTCATCCAACAGGTCATCGACGTCCTCGGACGACGATGCAGAGCGCATCACAGCATGTTCGCCCGCAAATACGACATCTTGAATCAAGTCATCATCGTCATTTAGCGACAACTGTTCTGCGCTACTCCCCAATTCAGACAGGAACCGGGACCGAGGTTGCGAGGGAGGCTGGCCTAACGGCGGAGCAGGACCTCTGGTGAGTGATCGATCGGAAGAGGAAAGGAATCTTTGTTTGGGAACGTGCACATGATATGTCACCGACTCATTGGCGCCTTCAACCTGGGCAACGGATGGATCGCTGAGCACGTCTACTTGACCAGGATCATCCGAGGCTACAGGTTCCTCCACATCGGATTCCAGGGCCTCGTCCATCGGGTCAAAATCGGGAGGCTCCTCCCCCGGTGGAGAGGTCTCACTATTGTAGGCCATTGAGGATTCTAAATCATCTCCCCCACTCTGGTTGCTGCTCCTGCCCTGTAGGGCTGATGGCTCTTCATCAGCCCTACCACTCGGAACATCGCTGGGTTTGTTTGGCGTCCGCGATTCTTGAGACGTGGCCGATTTCGGTTGTGGCGGCGCCTGCTTCTTGACTTCGGACCGCCAGTGGCCCACGATCTTGGAAACCTCGGACTCAGTGACGAAACTGGTCTGGATGCGTTCGGTTTGACCAGCCGATGCTGGCAAATATAGTAAGTCGCCTTGACCAATAAGCTTCTCGGCACCACCCTGATCGAGAATTACTCGACTATCGATGACCGTGCGCACCTTGAAGGCCATCCGTGATGGGATATTGGCCTTAATCACACCCGTAATCACATCCACTGATGGACGCTGTGTGGCAATCACCAAATGGATC
>JBCKKC010000067.1:0-9240 GCA_038904395.1 Acidimicrobiia bacterium
GCTCGGGGCCCGAATGGCCGACGCAACAATATAGGTCTTTTGGTGGACCTATTGCCTGAGTCGGGAGACCCACTTAGGCTGTGTCGGCATGATGTCTAAGGGGCAGGCCAAATGTTGGCTGTGGGCAGTGTTGAGCTTGTGAACATTCTTAGAGACCGAGGCGTCTGCACGCCCGAGCAAGCTGAGCAGGCTCTGGGCCGTATCCGCGCACAAACCGGTCGGAACCAGAAGTCACTTACCGCCATTCTTGTCGAGTCGGGTGTGTCAGAGCCTGCTCTTATGGCCAGTCTGTCGGAGGCCTTCGATTTGGAATTTGTCGAGCTGGCCGACTTTATCGTCGATAGCGCTGCGGTGACGATGTTGCCCGAATCTATGTGTCGACGTATGAGTGCTCTTCCAATCCAGCTTGAGGGCGATCAGCTCACTGTGGCGATGTCAGACCCTACTGATGTGGTTGCTAGGGACGATATTCGCTCCGCGACGCGCCATGAAGTCAATGTTGTCCTTGCCACCCAGTCCGACATCGACACGGCGATCACTCGATTTCATCGCGGCGAGGAATCATTCGATTTTCTTACTTACGAACTTGACGAGGAACTCGACACTGAGGGCATTGAGGACATCTCTGGGGATGCGGCGCTGGTCGATGAAGCACCCGTTGTTAAGTTTGTCAACTTGATCATCACTCAAGCGCTCAATGAGCGGGCTTCTGACATCCATATTGAGCCGCACGAGCATGATGTGCGGGTTAGGTTTCGCATCGACGGTGTGTTACATGAGGTTATGCGTTCACCAAAAGCGTTACACGCTGCGGTAATCAGTCGACTCAAAATCATGTCTGACCTAGATATTTCGGAGCGCCGCTTGCCTCAAGGGGGAAGAGTCTCCGTGAAGATGGGCAAGACGACTACTGATTTAAGGCTGGAAACTTTGCCGACTGTGTTTGGCGAAAAGTTGATCATGCGAATCCTTGATCAGTCGATTGGTCTAATGGGCCTGGAAGATCTTGGCTTTTCCGATCAGAACTTGAGTCGTTATTTAGAGGCGACCCGCGCTGCCCATGGCACGATCATCCTTTCTGGACCCACTGGGTCAGGCAAGTCGACAACGCTGTATGCGACGCTTAACTTGCTCAATGAAGTGTCTCGTAACATTGTCACGGTGGAAGATCCTGTCGAGCAGCGCCTCGCCGGGCTTACCCAAATTCAGGTTCACGTTAAGGCAGGCATGACGTTCGCGTCGGCGTTGCGGTCAATTTTGCGGTCGGACCCTGATGTGATCATGGTGGGTGAGATGCGTGACCGTGAGACGGCCAAAATCGGCGTCGAGGCTGCGATCACCGGCCACTTAGTTCTTTCCACAATTCATACAAACGACGCGCCCTCGGTGCTGACGCGGTTAATCGATATGGGAGTCGAACCGTTTTTGGTCGCTTCCTCAGTCGATTGCATCGTGGGCCAGCGCCTCGCGCGTCGCATTTGCTCAAAGTGCAGAGAGCTCTACTACCCGCCAGTGGACTTGTTCGCCAAGGTCGGCTGGGATATCGCCGACTGGAACGAGCTTCCCGGTCTATATCGACCGGTTGGATGTTTGGCATGTTCACGGACCGGATACCGCGGTCGTATTGCCGTGCACGAAGTCATGAACGTAACAGAAGATATTGAACGCTTGGCTGTGAGTCGAGTCAGTGCGGGAGAGATAAGAAGGACGGCCATAGAGCAAGGGATGGTGTCGATGCGAGTCGATGGTTTCAACAAGGCTGCGGCGGGAATCACGTCGCTCGATGAAATTCTCAGAGTTACAACCTAGAGAAAACCGATAGGGGAGTGTCATGGAAAATGGCAACGATTGGACAGGATATCGAGAAGACTCGCCTGCGGGCGTGTATGAGCTCCCGGTAGAGGAGGAGCCGAATCATCCTCCCGCCACAGAATTCCATATCGATGAGCTGTTGGCGCGCACCGTCGAGCTGGGTGCCTCCGATTTGCATCTCAGTGCAGGCAACGAGGCCCACGTTCGTGTGAACGGAGCGTTGAGTCCACTCAAAGAGTTCGGTGTCATATCAGATGCTGATGTTCAACGGATGATGTTCGCGATTTTGACTCAGGCTCAGCGAGAACGCTTCGAGCAAGAGTGGGAACTCGATTTGTCATATGCGATCGAGGGCTGCGCCCGCTTCCGTGTCAATATAATGCGCCAACGCGATGCGGTTGGGGCGGTAATGAGGGTGATCCCCGACAAAGTAGTCCCACTTGAAGAGCTCGGCATGCCCTCGGTCGTGGCTAGCTTTGCCGAATTGCCCCGTGGTCTTGTCTTGGTTACGGGCCCGACTGGGTCGGGCAAGTCAACGACCCTAGCATCGCTGGTCGACATCATTAATGCGCAAAAGCCTATTCACATCATGACTGTCGAGGACCCGATCGAGTTCCTGCATGAATCAAAGATGGCAGTGGTTAACCAACGTGAAGTTGGCGAAGACACTAAGAGCTTCGCGTCAGCCCTCAAGCACGTTCTTCGCCAAGACCCAGACGTGATCTTGGTCGGCGAGATGCGTGACCTTGAGACCATTCAAACGGCATTGACCGCCGCCGAGACAGGCCACTTGGTCTTTGCAACAGTGCACACTCAGGACGCGCCCCAATCGATTGATCGAGTCATCGATGTATTTCCGCCCCATCAGCAGCAGCAGATTCGCATTCAGCTTTCAACAACGTTGCAGGGCATCATGACCCAGCAACTCGTGCCTTCAGCAGATGGATCTCGACGATATGTTGCCACCGAAGTGTTAGTGGTTACCCCTGCTGTGCGCAACTTGATTCGGGAGGGGAAGTCCTATCAAATTTATTCGGTCATGCAATCCGGTGGAAAATACGGCATGCAGACGATGGATCAGTCGCTTGCGTCACTAGTGAAAGAAGGAAGGATTTCGTTTGAGACGGCTCTTGAGCGCACAGCGAGTAGGTCGGAGCTGGCACGTCTGTGTGGACGCGCGTAAGCAGTTTAATATTGTGGGACAGGGAAGTGGATTATGGCGAATGTATTTCAATACAAGGTCAGGGATCGCACGGGCAAACTTCTCACGGGGGAGCTTGAAGCCGACGATGTAACTGCGGTAGTTACTCGACTCCGTCAGCAAGGCTTCATGCCGATAAGTATCGATCGCAAAAGCGGTCTAGACCTGAACACGTCTGTACGCATTCCTGGTCTTACTGATCGAGTCAAACTCAAAGAATTAGCAATCTTTAGTCGGCAGTTTGCCACCATGGTGAGTGCTGGTCTGACATTGCTCAGGTCGTTGGTTATCCTCGAAGAGCAGACCCAGAGCAAGGCTCTTACCAAAGTAGTCGCCAGCGTTCGGGCCGATGTAGAAGCCGGGAATTCACTGTCGGAGTCAATGGCGAAGCACCCGAGAGCTTTTAATGACCTCTATGTGGCCATGATTCGCTCTGGCGAATCGGGCGGTGTGCTTGACGACACCATGTTGCGTTTGGCAGACACAATCGAAAAGCAGCTAGAGCTTCGACAAAAAGTGAAATCGGCAATGAGCTACCCGGCGATGGCAATGTCGCTGATTCTTGTCATCATGGCGGCCATGCTGATCTTTATTGTGCCGCAGTTCAAAGACATGTATGCCGAATTGGGTGGCGAGCTGCCGCTTCCGACCCAAATTCTCTTGTTCGTTTCATCGCTGGTGGTCACTTGGGGTCTGCCGGTGGGACTACCGCTGGTCATTATTGGCATTTTTCTGTTTTCGCGATGGAAGCGCACTGCCGGTGGCAAGGCTGTATATGACAGATTCCTTTTGAAGATCCCGGTTTTTGGCAAGCTGATGCACAAGACTGCGCTTGCCCGGTTCGCGCGCACCTTGAGTGCCTTGTTGCGTTCCGGCGTGCCAATTCTGGAGGCGCTAGATATCGTGTCAGATACGGTGAACAACGCAGTCGTGAGCAGAGGTGTGCAAGATGTTAAGGAGTCGGTCCGTGGCGGAGAATCGCTTGCTGCTCCGCTCTATGCCCACAAGATATTCCCCCCAATGGTCGTGCAAATGATGGCTGTCGGTGAAGAAACCGGGGCCCTCGACAACATGCTCGAGAAGATTGCCGACTTCTATGATTCTGAGGTGGCAGCGACCGTTGACGCTTTGACGAGCTTGATTGAGCCGATCCTGATTGTGACCATGGGAATAGCCGTTGGCGCGATGTTGATTTCGTTATATCTACCCATGTTCAACATCATCAAGATCATCAAATAGGCCATTAGAGGCTGAGCGGATAGCGTAACCCAATCACGTCCCCTTGGCCGAAGTGCCGCGACCAGGTCCTCGTCATTGCGAGCCCTGGGCTTTGGCAGGGCGAAGCAATCCAGGCTTTTGCTGTGTTGCGAGCGGCAGCGAGCAATTCGAAATGGAAATCATCTAGCGTGAGCGCCGCCGCAACCTACGGAGTCGTCCACTGCGGGACTGATCCTTGCTGGGCTGGGTATTGGCACCGATCTGAACACGTTTGCGGCATTGTGCGACAGTGCGGTCGTCAAGAATTTCGAAGTGCAGTTCGTCTGTTAACGCTGCAACGACATAAAGGCCACGTCCCCGTTCCTTGTGCACGTCTGGAATCGTATCAAAGGATAAGTGTGCCAATTCATTGGCCGGGCCGGGGTTCTCAATTTCGAGTCGTACGTCGGAGCCCTCGAGAGCGCAGCGCAAAGTGATCAGATGAGAATCGGCAGCACGCAAGGCGTTTGTGGCGAGTTCAGAGGCCACGACGATCAGATCTTGAGCATCCTCACCCGATATTGCGTGGTAGCGCAGCCATTGGGCAACGCTTTGGCGAACTGCAGCGACAGCGCTGAGCTTGGGCGGGAAGCGGCGTTCTAGAGTGTCTGTGGCATCAACATTCATTCTGACGGCAGACTCCCAATCATGGGGTGCGCGAGCACCAGCGGGCGCTGACCCAAGCTTGGTGCGAAAGCGGAGGAAATGCAAGCATCAAAGGGAAAAGCATTGAGCTCAACGCTGCTGGCAGCAGGGCCCGAATGCTAGCACTCTTTCTGCTGCTCAAGCCCTTACTTGTCCCATGTGGGCATGGGGGTAACCATTCAGCACCCCCTCGGCAAAGTGCCGCCACCAGGCCCTTCGTCATTGCGAGCGGAGCGAAGCAATCCAGACTTTACTGCTTTGCGAAGCGAAGCGAGCAATTCAAAATGGATCGAATCTACGGGTGGACCTGCGGCTTCGCCACAGACCCTGGATTGCTTCGTCGCAAGCTCCTCGCAATGACGGGGGGGACCCCGTGAATGGTTACGCATGGGGGCGTCACGTTCAGTGTTCGCCCGGTGTTAGTGTATGAGGTGAGTTTTATGCATGATACGAGATGGCTATATCCAGAATTTGGAGACTTCGGTGTTCGAACTACTGAAGCGAAAACAAGAGCTGGGGGAGCGGGGCTTTACCATGATTGAGTTGACGGTTGTGGTCTTGATCGTCGCTATCTTAATTGCTATTGCCATCCCAACCTTTCTCGGCGTCCGAAGTCGGGCCCAGAACCGTGCCGCTCAATCAAACATACGGAATGAGATTGCAGCGGCAAAGGCGATTTTCGCCGATACGAATTCGTATGGGGCAGACACGGCAGCTCTCGTAACGGCGTTAACGCTAGCCGAACCGTCTTTGACCCATCAGGCCGTAGGCACAACGTCTGCCAATCCCAAGCAGATGGAAATCAGGCTTGTCGATTCCACAACATTGTGTGCCCAGACGCGCAGCGACTCCGGTAATTTCTATGGATTGAGGTCGATGGAGGTTGCAGGCGGCGGGCAGTTCTTCCTTAGCAACGACGCTCATGTCGACATGACGGCAGCAGCGACCTGCGGAATTTCCGGAGCAGCATTTTGACGTGCTGGTATCTCGTTTCCCGTTGCTTGAAACTTTTTTCAAGTTTTTTGTACCTATTGCTAAAGGTTCAAACGAACTATGCCGATGGGGGGGTATAAAGACCATTCTCGTGTAGGTACTGGATGGTTGGGCATTGTGGCCCAGCGGTTTGGTTTTAGATGAAAATGGTGCAGAGGTCAACATTGGAGGTTAGCGTGTTCAGACTTCTCATTAAGAAACTAAGGGACGGGGAGCGGGGCTTTACCATGATTGAGTTGATGGTTGTGGTCTTGATTATTGCGATCTTGATTGCAATAGCCATTCCGACTTTCCTCGGCGTCCGTGGCCGTGCCCAGAACCGTGCGGCTCAGTCGAATTTGCGGAACGAGATTACTGCGGCAAAGGCGATCTTCGCCGATGGTGACCGCTACGGGGTCGATCAATTGGGGCTTGTAAATGACCTCATTGCAGCGGAGCCGTCGCTCGCAGCTCAAGATGGTGCGTCTGGCAGTCCAAAAGAAATCCAAGTGCTGCGTGTTGACGACACCACGGTTTGCATGCAGGTTAGAAGCGATTCAGGCAACTTCTACGGAATGAGAGCGACGGAAACAACAGGCGGCGGGCAGTTCTTCTCTGGCCCAGCTAGCGTTGGCCTCACCGGAGCGACCTGTGGAATAAGTCGTTCGGCGTTCTAATCGGAAGGACGACAGGGCTTAGTTGACTGATAGGGAGCTGGCTTGGCAACCCATCAGGCAGGCGACAGAGAGCGAGGGGCTCGAAAAGTGCCTCTCGCTCTCTTGTCGTCCGTGTTGGAAATTGGGTCTGTCAAGTAGCTGTATAGTCGTAAGGGCGGGTCTTAGGCCCTAAACGGACCTCGAGCGAATAGTCCGTGGGGCGACCGGGGTCCCCCTGGTTCGTATCGAAGACTCCTCGTAGCATTACTTCACAGAAATTTTTAAGGGTCGATCCGATATGAGCCGACACATTCAAAAGGGCAACTTTTGTGTTCTCGTGGAGGGATGCTATGGCATCGGGGTCGGTTGTTGGCCTAGACATAGGCACAAGTGCGATACGGGCGGCGGAAGTTAAAATTCGCAAGTCCCCCCGTGTGGTCGCGCGCCTCGGTCAGACTGTGCTTGGCCAAGGCGTGGTTAAAGCTGGCGAAATTATTGACGAAGTTGCCCTAGGCCAGTCCATTGGTCAGATGTGGAAACAATCGGGCTTTAGTGCAAAACGAGTTACTGTGGGCGTGGCCAATCAGCGGATCGTGGCCCGCCAGGTCGAGTTGCCTCAGATGCCCGAGGCCGAATTGGCACAAGGGCTTGCTTTTCTGGCCAGAGACTATGTGCCGTTCGCCATCGAAGACGCTGTCATGGATTTTCAAGTTCAAGACTATTTCTTGGGCGAGAATTCACAGCCGATGATGCGGGTGCTCTTGGTGGCAGCGCAGCGCGAGATGATCGACATGGTGGTGCGTAGCCTCCAGATTGGCGGTATAAAAGCTGATGCTATCGATCTGGTTCCTTTGGCCCTCATCCGCACGTTGGGCAGCCATACGTCGATGCGTGCCCTTGATGCCATAGCTGATCAGGAAGCACAACAGGGCGACGCCGAGGCGATTGTCGATGTCGGGGCGGGGATCACCAATATTGTGGTGCAATCTCGTGGGTTGGCCCAGTTCGTCAGGATTCTTGTGGGTGGCGGCCAGAGAGTCACCGATGCGCTGGTGGCCTCCTTAGGGACGACCTGGGAAGAAGCAGAAACACTGAAATGGCAGGCCGGACAGGCAGAGTCATTGGCCAATCCGGAAGTGCGCAAGGTAATTGACGCGTCTATGGCATCCATCGTCGGTGAGGTGAAAAGCTCACTGGATTATTACATCAGCAGTTCCAATTCGATGACGATTTCCCGGATTGTTCTCACTGGAGGCGGGTCGCAGACACCCAATCTCGTTTCTCAAATGGCCGCCGCGACCGGTATAAACACAGAGAAGGGGCACCCTTTTGCGGCGATGAAACTGGGGTCGCTGGGGCTTTCCCCGGAACAGCTTGTCCAAGCCGAAACAATCGCAGCGGCGCCGCTGGGGCTTACCCTGGGAGATGCTCTATGAAGCGCTCCGGGGGAATAAACCTCCTGCCCAAAGATCTCGAGTCCGGCGGGGCAGGATCGAGAGCTGCCCTATTTATCTTGCTGGCATTCGTCGCGCTGATCGCTGGCCTGGCTCTGGTCTACTTCGGCAGGCTGGGTCAAACTGCCCAAATCAAGGACCAACTCACACAAGAACAGAAGCAAGTTACAGCCTTGCAAAAGAAAATCGATTCACCTGACCTGCAGGCTGCCAGCAAAAAGAAAGCAGACCTAACTACTCGCACCGGTGACCTGAAGCAAGCTTTGGGAAGTGAAATTTCTATGCCAAGGATTTTGAACGATCTTGCTGCAGTCACGCCGGCTGACGTTTGGATCAGGTCTCTGAGTGTCAAGGGTAAGACGGCTGAATCAGGTGGCTCTTCTGGTGGCAGCACAGGTGGTGCAGGCAGTTCTCCGGCGCCAGGGGCAGGATCTTCGTCGTCTAAGGGGGCCAGTCCGGCGCCTGATGCTGGTGCCGGTGCGGGATCTTCAAAATCGGGATCGTCGGTAGGCAACAAGACGGATCAGACCTATGGCACGATGCAGGTGGAATCACAGGGGTTGTGTGGGCAGGAAACGAGCGCTAAATGGCTCGAACAGCTCGATTTGCTCGGAATAACCGCCGGAACTTGGGTGTCGAATTCTACGAAAGAGCCAGGTCCGAACTGTAATTCGGTGACGACAACATCAACTGCCGATCTAGCCCTGGATGCCTTGACATACCGGTCTCAACGGCTTGCCCAAGGGGGTTTGCCATGAAAGCCAGCAAACTCTATTTAATAGCAGCAGGTGTTGCCGTCTTGCTTGTTGCCGTCTGGTTTTTTGTGCTGTTTAAGCCAGACAACGACAAGATCCAGAGCCTCAATAAAGAGCTAGACGCTGCCAAAGTCCAAAAGACCAGTCTTGGAAGTGATCTGAAGCGCTTGGGGCAACTCAAGTCTGATGAAGGCAATATCGATGCTGGCCTGTCACAAGTCAGGTCGGCAATTCCCGAGGTCAATGATTTAACTGGCTTCATTCGAGAAATGAATCAGATCGGCAAGGAGACCGGCGTCGATGTGATCTCAATTAGTCCCAGCCTGCCTAGTGACAAGGGAAACTATGCCGAAATCTCATTCACTATAAAAATCCAAGGGTCCTTCTTTAGGGTGGTTGACTTTCTGACCAGGGCCGAACAGGCATCGCGAACTGTGCGCTTCGATACCATGACAGTCAGTGGATCCGAAGGAGCAACTGGCTTTGCG
>JBCKKC010000068.1:0-8488 GCA_038904395.1 Acidimicrobiia bacterium
CCTCGAAAAGTATTTGCCACGCCCACGGCACGTAGAGATCCAAATCCTTGCCGATAAGCATGGCAACGTGTGCTGGATCGGCGATCGTGACTGTTCTGCCCAGAGACGCCATCAGAAGCTTGTCGAAGAGAGCCCTTGTCCTGCTGTGAGCGAATCGCTTCGTGCTCAGATGGGTGAGGCTGGCGTTCGCATTGCCCGCCAGGTCGGCTACCAAAGCGCCGGCACAATCGAGTGCCTTGTGCAGGACGACGAGTTCTGGTTCTTAGAAATGAATACCCGGTTGCAGGTGGAGCATTGTGTGACCGAAGAGGTTTATGGGCTTGACTTGGTTGCCGCCCAGTTGCGTATTGCTGCCGGCGAGAAGCTGTGGTTTAGTCAAGCCGATGTGACCCGGCGTGGCCACGCAATCGAGACTCGGATCAACGCTGAAGATCCGGCCCAGAATTTCATGCCTTCACCCGGCAAGCTCACGCAGTTCCAACCCCCCGGCGGCTTTGGCGTTCGCTTTGATTCAGGCTATTTGGAGGGCGACGAGGTCAGTCCTCATTACGACAACCTGGTCGCCAAACTGGTGTGTTGGGGCGAGACTCGCGAACAGGCCCGCCGACGAGCCCTACGAGCACTCGGGGAATTCAAGATCGGTGGTATCACAACAAATATTCGGGCCCACCAGTTGATCCTGTCACATCCGGATTTCATTGCTGGCCAAGTCACCACCAAGTGGGTAGAGAACGTACTCGATCTGGCATCGCTGGGGGAGACTGAGGGGTATGAATCCCTTCAGCCGGCCGATTCCCCGACCGACACGCAACCCGAGTCAGCGGCCCCTGAAAGCGGCGAAGAAACCGTTGAGGAGACAGCCACGGTCGAGGTGGACGGGCGGCTTTTCGAAGTTAAAATGTGGCTGCCAGAAGGACCATCCCAAGGCGCAACCGCTGGGCTGGCACAGACACGCAAAAAACGGTCTAAGCGCCAGGCTGGCTCGGCCGGAGCCGGTAGTGGCACTATCGTCGCACCAATGCAAGGCACAATCTTGAAAGTGCTTGTTGCGCCCGGCGACGCCGTCGAGGCGGGTACTACGGTGGCAGTCATCGAGGCTATGAAAATGGAGAACAACATCAACACGTTGGTCGCCGGAGAGGTTTCAGAAGTGAAAGTTAGTGCAGGCACTACGGTTAGCGCCGGCGATGTCTTGGTCGTGGTCCGATGACTCTTACGGTGTCACATGATCAGGCAATAGAAACAGCTGAGCAAGCCCTACTGATAGACCGTCGTATCCTGTCACGACCCGAGGCTCTGGCCCTGGCATCGATACCGTTGGACCGACTCCCCGAGCTGGTAGCGCTGGCCCATCAGGTGCGCATGGCCTGGTGCGGGCCTGAAGTTGAGCTTGAAACAATCCTGAATGCCAAGTCAGGCGCATGTTCGGAAGACTGTGCATTTTGTTCACAGGCCGCCCGGGCTCGATCCGACGTCGACGTCTACCCCTTCTTGGACAAAGACGAAGTGCTGGCGGCCGCGCAAGCGACCCAAGCTGCCGGGGCCAGCCAGATTTGCCTGGTGGTTGCCGTGCGTGGCCCGAGCGAACGGCTCATGAACAAGGTTGTCGAATGCATCGACGCCATTCACGCCCAAACCGACCTTGAAGTGGCATGCTCATTGGGCCTTCTCAACCCCGAGCAGGCACAACGCCTCTCAAGTCACGGCGTCAAACGCTACAACCACAACCTCGAGACTTGTCGGGCCCGCTTTGGCGACATCTGTACAACCCACACATACGATGATCGCGTAGAAACCGCCCAATTGGCGATTGCTGCCGGAATGGAACTATGCTGCGGCGGAATTATGGGCATGGGCGAGACTCTGGAACAACGTGTCGATTTTGCCTTCGAACTCGCCGAGCTGAACCCGTGCGAAGTGCCAATAAACTTCCTCGATGCTCGACCCGGCACGCCACTCGCCAACGAAACTCCACTCACCGCCCGTGAAGCCCTGCAGGCAATTGCCCTGTTTCGCCTCGTCATGCCATCTACCTGTTTGCGCTTGTCTGGCGGGCGCGAACTGATCTTGGGAGAATTGCAAGCGATGGGTCTATACGCCGGCGCCAATGCCCTGATCGTAGGTAATTACCTCACCACCGGGGGGCGTCCAGCTGCTCAAGATGTCGCCCTCCTAGAAACATTAGGCATGCCGATTGCCGTTGCGGGCGTAAGCGAAGGCCGCATTGTTATTGGCGCCGACGGGGCGCACGTCATGCCACCCAAAGTGCACCGACCTGCCAGCCCCGACTCCAAGAAACGAATTCCGCTCGTCAGTAACTGACATCTCGCCCACGGCGCAAGCTCACAACCAGTCCCTACTTTCAGTCTCGACTTCCGGACCGCAATTCTGTTATATTGGGTAATGGACGTTGAAATCGAAACAGGAGTGCTGACTTCTCTACGAAAGTTATCGGCATCCATGCAACGGCGACTCGTCGACCGGATGGAGTCGCTAGGCAGCGATCCAAGGCCAGTCGGGTGCGAGAAATTGTCGGGTGTCGAGGCCTGGCGGATTCGTATGGGCCAGTATCGGATCATCTATAGAATTAATGACCGACATCAGGTCGTGATTGTCACTCGAGTAGGTCATCGTCGCGAGGTATATAGGGGATTATGATGGCAGTGGTTGTTCCTTTAAACGAAGCTAAGCCAAGGTTGCACGAGCTAGTTCGCCAGGCCGATGACGAAGATGTATATCTTGCCCGTCATGGTCAAATTGCTTGTGTGATGCTTGCTCAACATCGGTATCAAGATCTACTCGACGAGATAGAGGATCTCAAGGATCGGTTATCAGTTTTTGAAAGCCAAGATAGCGACATGCAAATCTCGCTCGACAAAGCGAAAATCGAGCTCGGCCTAACCGGTTAACCAGTGGCCCACTCGTCCGTTTGCTTGATGGGAATGATCACGTAACTTGGCTCCGTTTTTTGCTCGGGTTTTGGCCCCACTTGTGTGTGTAGGTTATCAACCGTTGCGGGGCGTTGCGACTCTCGTTCGGCTGGCCTCCTTCAATATGGATGGCCTTTCGGCCCTGGTGTGAGTTTGCCAGCTTAAGTGGTGCTACGCGATTAGGCGGGGTTTGAGGGTGCGGAGTCTTGTTGTGGGTCGGCCAGAAAGAAAGTGTCTCGCTCTTTCGAGCCATCAAGCCGAAACTCTCGAGTCGCTTTCGGCGTTTTTCCGTCGGCCAGAAAGAAAATGGCTCGCTCCGTTGAGCCATCCCGGCGAAACTCTTGAGTCTCTTTGGGTGTTTTGCCGTCGGCCAGAAAGAAGAGGACTCGCTCTTTCGAGCCATCGGGCCGAAACTCTTGAGTCTCTTTCGGCGTTTTTCCGTCGGCCAGAAAGATAGTGGCTCGCTCCGTTGAGCCATCCCGGCGAAACTCTTGAGTCTCTTTCGGCGTTTTTCCGTCGGCCAGAAAGAAAATGGCTCGCTCCGTTGAGCCATCCCGGCGAAACTCTTGAGTCTCTGTCGGCGTTTTTCCGTCGGCCAGAAAGAAGAGGACTCGCTCTTTCGAGCCATCGGGCCGAAACTCTCGAGTCTCTTTCGGCGTTTTTCCGTCGGCCAGAAAGAAAATGGCTCGCTCTTTCGAGCCATCGGGCCGAAACTCTCGAGTCGCTGTCGGCGTTTTTCCGTCGGCCAGAAAGAAAATGTCTCGCTCCCTTGAGCCATCGGGCCGAAACTCTCGAGTCGCTTCAGGCGTTTTTCCGTCGGCCAGAAAGAAAGTGGCTCGCTCTTTCGAGCCATCAAGCCGAAACTCTTGAGTCTCTGTCGGCGTTTTTCCGTCGGCCAGAAAGAAAGTGGCTCGCTCTTTCGAGCCATCAAGCCGAAACTCTTGAGTCTCCTTCGGCGTTTTTCCGTCGGCCAGAAAGAAAATGTCTCCCTCCGTTGAGCCATCCCGGCGAAACTCTCGAGTCGCTTTCGGCGTTTTGCCGTCGGCCAAAAAGAAAATGTCTCGCTCCGTTGAGCCATCCCGGCGAAACTCTCGAGTCTCTGTCGGCGTTTTTCCGTCGGCCAGAAAGAAGAGGACTCGTTTCAGTGCGCCGTCTGGGCGGTAGTTGTGAATCTCAGATAGTGTCACGTGGTCTGGTCGATAAATTGCGACTCTTTCGAGCGAGCCTCCCAGACGATACTCTCTAACTTCTCTCGGGGCTAGCGCATTTGGCATGTAAACCACGATTCGCCCCCAAGGCAAGTAATGGATTTGCCCTTCGACAGAGTTACGAAGGGCGGCGGGCGGGATCACATGTAGTTGGTACATGTCAGCGAATGCCGGAGCCGCAAATACTATGAAGCCGGTAACTGAAAGAACTGCAGCGCCGATCCACTGTACGCTCTTCTTGCTCATCACTATTGCACATCCTTGGTCGCCTACATCCATCGATCCAGCTAAGCACATGATCCTTAGAAAATGCTGTGAGTCACCCTGGCCGAATTTTACGAGAATCAGATCCGTGAGCTGACAGCTCGGTACGAGGTACGTATCGATAGACTGATCGCTGATCCTGACAGGCCCTTTGTGGGGGTCAGCCCTTAGCACTACTACCATGAGCTATCCTCTCTGATAGGCACCCCAAACGCCATGTTGGAGTTGCTTGCCATTAATGACAGTTACTAGCGGGCAAACCGACTTAGAGTACGGTGGCACAAGCCTCTTTCGAGCCACCCTCTGTGCCAGAAGTGGTTGAGACATTTTAGTAATGTTTTGTTTTAGTCCTTTGAGGGTAGAGAGAGGAAATGATTTTCGTTGACTATGGGTATATCTGTGTTGGATCGTGATGGAGATAGTCGTGGTGGCTCGGTCGAGAAGCCGTCACGTCGTCGTACGTTTTCGGCTGACTACAAGTTGAAGATCGTGAAGGAGATGCAACTGTGCAAGTCTGGCGAGTTGGATGCCTTGTTGCGAAGGGAGGGCTTGTATAAATCGCAGGTTTATCAGTGGCGTAAAGCCTATAGCGAGTCGGGGTTGCAAGGCTTGACGAACAGGAAGCGAGTCCCGGCAAAAAGCGTAGATCAAAAACGCATCGAATCGCTCGAAAGAAAGAATGATCGTTTGCGTGGTGATGTTGACAAGTTCCAGCATGCCTTGCTTTCGATGATCACGACGAATAACTTCAAAAAGCTCCACTCTTAGCATTCTCACTTCCTCCCCTTCTTGGTGATATCAACAACCACCCAGAGTAGGGAATTGGGGATTAAGAGTGGGGCCACCCCAAATGCAAAAAATCAACCAAACTGGGGCCAGAAACCATGATCAAACCCAGCTTGAACTCTAGCTAGTCCGGCGCAGGCCGCTCCAACCCATGTTTTGCAGCTCACTGGTGAGGCTGCTGGGACGTCCTGATGTGCGCCTTGATGTCCCCACATCTGGTTTCAGCGCTACAAATACTTCCGTGATCTGCTCCGTGTTGACTTGACCGCGCCCAGAGATCTGATCCGATGCCGCCAGAGCGGCGCCTATCGCAACCAGATTCTTGCCACCAGACCAGGGGATCACAGTGCGCGATAACTCATCTGATAACAGCAGGGCAAGCGGACTCATCCGCTCATTACCGCCAACCAGAAGGACAATATCGACACCGCTCGAACGACCTTTTGATAGCCGTATCACCTGTCGCAACGACGAAACGCAGCCGGCCAGCACTGACGAGTCTTCACGTTCATGGTCGTTAGATCGGGCACGTGAGCTATCGAGACTATGGCCATCAGCTGCTAACAGCTCCCATCGAGTCAGCCCTTTCAACAGGACTGCCGCCGAAAAATTGCCGGCACCAAAGTCACACACCAGCACAGATGTGCCATTAGCAATGCGATGATCCGCGCTGTGGCCAAGCACAACTGCTTCGGCATCAGAAACCAAGAATGCATTATCAACCAGCGCGAGCCGGAGTGCTTCGCCCAAGAGAGCAATCTTCTTTGGACCCCAATAGGTTGGGTAAGACACGGCAACTGAATCGGGATACTCGCCTTCAGATTCGCAAGCAATTTCGACAACTTGCATTAGGACCTCAGCAGCCAACGATTCGGCTGTCATCTTTACCCCGTCAAAGGCAATCGGAGCACTGCCAATGGAATTCTTAAATCCTCTAACGATGCCCTCTGAAGATGGAGAGCTATCGCTTGAGACTCGTCCAAGCTGAAATGAACCCCCAGCACATGCCACAAGTGCCGTTCTCGCGGCCCCGGCGGTCGACCCGTCACTGGTTACACGCTCCGAATCGACCAGCGGCAATATTTCGGCACGACCACGGCGACACAGCGCTGCAGTTGTGTACACAGAGCCAAGATCAACGCCTAACTGATATCCCACTGCTCATCCTTCGTCATTGGTGGAGAGATAAAGTCCCCCCAAT
The DNA here is from genome assembly GCA_038904395.1 of Acidimicrobiia bacterium. Classification (GTDB taxonomy): domain Bacteria; phylum Actinomycetota; class Acidimicrobiia; order UBA2766; family UBA2766; genus JBCKKC01. Next base: position 6,390 of record JBCKKC010000068.1, read on the forward strand.
TCTAGAGCGAACAGAATTCAAAAATTTCCCCTGCGACCCGATCAGCCTTGGCAACCCGGCCTGAAGCGAAGACTGGGCAAAGAAAAAGGCCGGCTGCACCATTGCAACCGGCCTTCACTGAAATCAAAACGTCTTTGATTGGCTCGTCGATCTACTGGACAAGCATGAGCCGCTCAACTCTGAAATGGCTCACGCATGAAATCAACGATCTTGTCACAACCTATCAACCCAACCTAAGAAGATCCTGAGGCAGCTACTGACTATTTTAAAAATTCAGGCCCTCGTCATCCTGAGGGAGGCGCCAGCCACCTTCCCGTCGTTGCGAGGAGCCGGCTCTGGGGCGAAGAAGCAATCTAGTCCGTAAGTCACTTCACGGAAACGCAGGTCACGGACTAGATTGCTTCGCTGCGCTCGCAACGACGGAGGGGACCCCTGATGGCCCACACTCGCTTTTTCCCATAGCTTGCAACCCAGTCGAATACCTCTTGATAACCTGCACTGTTGGCGGTGACTCGCATGTCGGCCAATCGTCGGCCGGCTTTATCAAGGAGCACAGCAACATGGAAATCTTTGTGAGTGTCAACTCCAACGAATAGTTCGATCTTCACGTCGGTTTCGGCCATACTTACCATCATGTCTCTCCATATCTGGGAGGGGTATTAACGGCTGACCGGCTGGGCGTCGGACAATTCTGCGATGGGACACTAGGTCTCAAGCTTCTATCAGGTCACTTCGCCCGGTCGGTAAGCCAACACTGGCCACCATGATGAGAGTCGACATATCAGCGGCAAGGCACCGAAGGCCAGAATGGTTAAGGGTCAGACTCCCACACAGCAGCCAACATCGGCATTATCGCACCACCGGCCAGCCAAAGCATCATCGCAGAATGGTTACGACACACAGTCCAGCTCTCAGTGAGTTCTCAGGATGGGCTATTAGGGTTGCGAAATCTAGCAATATAACCTCGGAATGGAATTATGCGATCAAAGTTTAAATGTCTGGCTGTAATCCTCGCAATAGTGGGCTGCGTCACCTCAATAGTTAGCGCCCCAGCCAATGCCACACCATCAGCACAGGCCATGACCGAAGGCCGCCATGTGCCCGCCTTTGGGAAAGCCATAAGCAACACCACGCCTCCATGCACATATGTTGAACCACGAGACGGACAACACACCTCATGTCCGAACACAAGATTCCAGGACCTTTCCCTGAAGGGCATAAACCTCGAAGGAGCAAACCTACAAGGCTCACACTTCAGCAACATCGAATTCTCAAACTCCGACAGTCCAGGGAACCTTAAAGAAGCGAACCTCTCCGGATCGACCTTTAGGGAAGTAAGCTTGCAAGCAGCCCGTCTAGGCCACGCCAACCTTGACGGCATCAGCACGCAACCCCCCACAGCAACCACTCCACCAGCCGCCAAGTCGTCAGCCGCTGCCGCTTCTTCGGCAGACGCTTCTCCAGCTGATGGGGCAGGGGACACGAGCGAACTGAGCGTACTATTGGACGACGCTGACTTCACCCGCGCATCAATGAAAAACATTAATGCCACCAGGGGAGCAGTGTTGCTCGATGGAGCGAACCTGCAATACGCCGACCTGACAGGCAGCAAGTTCCGCAATTCGGGCTTCACCAAGACAGACCTATCAAATGCCAACATGACCGGCGTTCAACTTACCGCTAGCCACCTCAACCGCGCGAAACTCGACCACGCCCGCATCAGCAACGCCCAAATCACCCAATCTGACGCCAGAGGCGCACACTTCGATTACGCCAACCTCACAAGCACAAACCTCACCAACACCGCACTCACCTACACCCAAGTCGACCAAACAAACCCAACACGACTAATCCCCGACTTCACCGTCCCACAACCAGCCGCAACCTTCCGATTCGCTGATCTCACCAACACCAACCTCTCAACAACCACCCCACAAGTAAACGTAGGTAAGGCCAGACTCGACCTCGGAGCGATCGCAGTCGATTTCTCCTACGCAAACATGGCTCAAACGAACCTCACCGGCACAAACCTTAACCTCGCACGACTCCATGCAGTCAACACAAGCCAACTCGCCCCAGGCGCGAACCTAACCGGCGCA
>JBCKKC010000069.1:0-8367 GCA_038904395.1 Acidimicrobiia bacterium
AGAGACCGAGCAATCGCTCGATCAAGCTCCCCGAATCGATACGCCCGGAGTCTTCCGATAGGACTGGGGTCGATATCCGCTTTCGCTATGGTTACAAGCGCATCGCAGACCGCTTCACTCGACTCGGAAAGTCCTTCAGATTCATCAAGGCCAACACGGGTCGGAATCTTATAGAGCGTAGTAGTGATTGGGGCGCATGTAATCGCCGAGAGTACCGGAATTAGCTCTGTTGCGGTGCAAATCAGCACCGGACGACGTCCAAACTTGCCACCTAGATCTGCATAACGTACCTCGCCACGCTCCATATTGACTTCTACTCCGGCCAAACTTTACGGAGTGTGGACTTTGGCTGATGCAGGTCTTCCGGGGGTTGTTGCTTGTACGCCTGCACTACTTGGGCTAACTCGTTGTCTCGCCGAGATTGAGCGATCTCGTGCTGAATCAGTCGACGAACCAGCGCCGCTCGTGACTTACCCTGTTTTCGAGCGATGCGATCAAGTTTTGCCAAGTCCTGGTCTTCGATTTGAATCATGAATCTTTGCATGCCCTGAAGTATATCAGAAGTGATAGCGCTGGCGATATCAGGCGGAGCGGCCGATTTTGACTGATTCGGATGCTCCGGTCAGCCAACGTTTAGCGATGGCGACTCCGGCACGAGTCCACACGCCGGCCCACAAAAGGGGCCAAACAGCGCTCGTGTCGCCACCACGGCGACGCTTCTCGAAACGCAACATGGAGCGGTGATGCTCGATCAGCAGTCGGTATGGCCGCTTGCTGCTTGACCCGCCGATCGCATGGCGAACGGTCACGCTGGGTTCGTACTGAATGTCAAATCCTTGCTGCCGAACCCGCCAACAAAAATCGACATCTTCGACGTACATGAAATAGCCGGGATCAAATCCGTCCACGGCGTCGAAGGCATCTCGCCGCATCGCCATAGCAGCACCCGACACCCAATCGACAGAGCGGGGAGTGGAGTGATCCCAGTCGCGCATGGTGTAGCGCACAGAGAGAGGATTGTCTCGCCATACCAGGCCGACAAAGCCGTGCGCAACCGACGTTGCCAGGTCGGGAAATTTGCGGCAAGACGGCTGCAGAGTGCCATCGGGATTCTCGATGCGCGGGCCGACGACCCCGAGTTGGGGATTTCCTTCTAGTAAATCTTGCAGGCCTGCCAGCGCCCCAGGCATCACGACACAGTCCGGATTGACAACGAACAAGATAGGAGCTGATGTCTGTTCAACGCCAGCATTGACGGCTGCCGCGAAACCCGAATTCTCACGCTGCTCAAGCACTTTGGCACCATGGTTGCGGGCAATGTCAGCGCTATCGTCGCTGGAATTATTGTCGACCACCACGATTTCGGCCGGCGCCTGTTTGGCCACAGTATCGATGCAACGACCAATGTCAGCCGCCGAATTGTAAGTGACGATCACAACGGCCATGTGGCGTGCGGGAGTCAGCCGCTGCTCGCCGATCAAAGATCCATTAACCACGTATACCACCAGCAAGCTCGTCGAGACGAGGACGATACCAATCGATGGTTTTGGCCAGGCCGGCGCGCAGATCGACCTGCGGCTTCCAATTCAAGACGGAGTTCGCCAGCGAAATATCAGGGCAGCGCTGCTTGGGATCATCCACCGGCAGGTCATGGCGGACAACACGTGACTTCGTCCCAGTCAAATCGATAACCAACTGAGCCAGCTCATTGACGGTAAATTCAACCGGATTGCCGATGTTGCATGGATCTCGGTAGTCAGACTTCAGCAACGCCAGAAGACCCTCAACCTCGTCGTCGACATAACAGAACGAGCGGGTCTGGGTTCCGTCACCAAATACAGTGATGTCTTGTCCGGTCAATGCCTGAAAGATGAAGTTGGACACAACTCTGCCATCGACCCCGAGGCGTGGACCATAAACGTTAAAGATACGAGCTAGGCGGACGTCAACGCTGCGCTCACGTCTGTATGCCATGGTTAGGGCCTCAGCAAAACGCTTCGCTTCGTCGTACATGCTGCGAGGACCCACCGAATTGACGTGTCCCCAATAGCTCTCATCCTGGGGCGAAATCGTTGGGTCGCCGTACACTTCCGACGTGCTGGCCAGCATGAAGCGGGCCCCCTTATTTGACGCTAGTTCCAGCATGTTCTGTGTGCCCTGCGAGCCAACCCGAAGCGTCTCAAGCGGATACTTCATGTAATCAACGGGGCTAGCGGCGCTGGCAAAATGCAAAACCGCATCGACTGGCCCATCCACCGCCACCGAGTCACACACGTCGGCCTCGATGAACTCAAAATCAGCCCTTGCCTCAAGGTGAGCAATGTTGTTTCGATTTCCGGTAATCAAGTTATCGATACAGACAATGGCCGCACCCTGGCGATTGAGATGGTCACACACATGAGAGCCCAAGAATCCACTGCCGCCAGAAATTACAACTCGTCCAAACACACTGCGCCCAACACTTTCTCTCGTCGTCACCACCCAAGAGCAATCAGAGCTCAATACTAGGGAGTAATAGGGCCTTTGCTCCAAGGCTTCAGCGGCGGCGCGAGTCTTAGCGCGTTGGTACAGGAAACGTTGTGATGACTGTCGACCCATCGGGTGATCGAACAACAAGCATGGTCTTGGTCAGGTCCCAATTGCCAGTTCCTTTATTGAAGCATTTGCCGACGTCATATGGGAACTGTCCAAAAGCGAGGAGATTACCTTTCGCTGAACAATCCGGATTTGGCGAGGACGCTACGGTCTCCCTAATGAGAGGTTCAAGCTGCTCCCGCGCGCTGAAAGCTTCCAGAAAGATGCTCCTGGGCCGATTGTCAGTTTCGGCGCTACTCGAACTGGCAGCGACCGCACCCGCAGCGCTCCTATTGAGCGGTGATGTATGGCCGGGTCGAGTCCCGCCTGGCGCATGACCTGACAAAATGTGAGTCCATCTAATATCCAGGGCGCTGGTTGACCGAGTCGCTGACAGATCAAAAGCTTGCAGGGGCGATGGTGACAGCTGGGATCGGGACCAGCCAGAACTCATCGACTGAGACTGAACCGACTGTGACCCTGGGCGAACTAGAGGATCCGCTAAAGCCAGGCTTTGTCTTGACAGGTCTCCGCTTAAGTCAGCGGAATGGATAGACCCAGCGCTCCCATCGGAACAGCGACCATGCAACTCGGTTAGACCCTGAACTGGGGCCGCCTCATCATCACCAGGTGGGCCGCCAAGCGGCGTGTTATTGGCTTCATACCGCTGGACCTGCAATTCAAGAAGCCTCTCCCTTTCGGCCATAGCGGCAGCCTTTTTGGCCTTGCGACGGGCTGTCGCGGTTTCACCGCTTGGCACGGGAGAAACCGAAGGATCGTTTGAAAGTGTTGAATCCGGTCGGTCTTGAGCAGGTGAATCGTCCATACCCGGAACCCGATGCGGCGACGCCATCGAAAATGTACTGTCAGCGTCACGAACCCAATCCAGCGACGCCATCGAAGTTGAACTCCCATCACCAAGAGCCAATTCTGACCGGCTACCCCTCATTCGCCTGGGCGCATCCGGTTGTTTCTTGGGTTGCACAGGCGTCGTGGAAACTTCGGCTTGGTCTCGCTCGGCCTGAGCAACTTGCTGAGGCGAATCTGCGTTCGACCTCAGACCCGTTGGCGAATAACGCCTGGCCGCCTCTGCTTGCGATTCGGTCATTTCTAGGGCTGTGATAGCAAAGATTCTGCGCCTTCCGCCATCAGCAACATACATCTTGCCGTCTCTGCCTGCCACGATGCTTGTTGGCCGACTGCCAGGGGGCAAGGGATAACGACCGACGACGTCTCCGGCACCCAGTCGTGTGATAGCACTATTGACAAGGTCTACATACCACAAACAGCCATCTGGGCCCACGGCCGCGGAGTAGGGAAATCCGTCTGTGCCATTGGAATCCTCGCCGTCCACAGCGTTATAGCTCACATGTTCGATGTCAGTCCTGTCCTTGAGGTCTTCACCACCATTGGCGATCCTGATAATGCCAGCCGTATGATCTGTTGAATTCACAAACACGAGCGATGGCATTGGGGCATTCGCAGATTCCGAATTCACCGCCGCCGCTGACGCGACCTGCTCTTGCGCGTCCTGCTCTGGTTCATACTTCCAGCCATCTCCAAGGCCCAATATTTTCATTCGCTTGGGCATAGAGAATGAGGGTGACAATACGAAGTCGGGTCTGACAATTCTGCATCTGAAGTCAGTATCACTAGCCCTAGCCCGGCGCACCCAAAGACTTCCACTCGAATCGTAGGTAACTGAGCCCTCATCGGCAGCGAACACGGCAAGTAATGGAACCCCTTGCGGGACGATCGTGAAGTCCACTATGCGCATATGCCGCTCCTTGGCTGTCGAAGCCTGAACATTCCCCTGGAACATGACAAGCGCCGTTCGTGTAAGTACTGCTACCCCTCCCGTATTGCTCACTGCGATGTCTAGCGGCACTTGCCCCGCTGGCAAGCAGGCCTCGTTGATGGGAACTAGGTTGAGCACCGCACTATCTGCAGATCGCAATACGTCATCAAGCGTCAAGTAGCTCATGGTACGAGGGGTAGAGTCATGATGCCTTCTGCGAAAACTGGCTATCGAGTCGTGAATTAACCAGACCCTACGGTTAGCCTCGTCAAGCACCATCTTCTTGACGGATACACCAAACTCAAACACCTTTGGCTCTGTGCCAGGAGTTGTGATGTCAAAGACGGCGAGGTTCGACGTCAGCCCATTCCTCATGAGACAGATCAATCGGCCTTCCGCGTACACAACGTCCATCGGGACGCCATTCGAAAAGATGGCGTTCATAACCGTGTCATCATGTTCGGTCGACATTGCACGCATGGTGCCCACCGCTAGAGGGCGGCCATCGGGCCCAGTGGTAGCACTCAGAGGATGTGCTCGCCTATCAAACTTTCCCGCGCTAGCGACCCCTGCACCAGGCCCACAAAAACCAACAACTAAAACAATGCCGGCGACGAAGCCGGCAATCACTTTCAAGAATTTCTTAGTGCAACTCATCATTTACGCGCTCGTACGGCGCCCTTCAATAGTTGTGGGTATCGGAAATCCACCCGGAAGAGTAAATTAAAGCACTCGAACCTTAAAGAACCCTTAGCGCCACAAAATAATCAGAACTTTTTAGGCGGTCACACGGCGGAGAGATCCTTACAAAGGTCAGCTACACCCTGCTGCCAAGACGGCATAGGGGCAAATCCGGAGAGCCGAAGCGCCCGGCCGTCGAGAGTGGAATCGTGCGGTCGAGGGGCGATCCCCGGGCGGGTAATGCTCTCAGAAGTAATGTCAACAATTCGTGTCGGGTCACCGCCCGATTGAGCAAGCAGTTCACGGGCCAGGTCAGCTCTACTTGCCCCTCCCCCGCCAGCGACATGATAGAGACCATATCGGCCCGAAACCGAAAGCTGCCTGACAGTGCGAGCTAAGTGTGGGATGTAAGTTGGCGAGCCAATCTGGTCGGATACAACTGGCATTTCATCGTCCGTGCCTTGGGCCCGCTTCAGGATCGACAGGGCAAAATTCGGTGGGGTCGTGCTTAATAGGACTGCGGTACGGACAATGGAACTGCGATTGTGCAGGGTCTGAATTTCGCGTTCGCCACCCAGCTTGGACCGGCCGTAAACACTGAGCGGATTTGGCTGGTCCCATTCGTCGTACGGACGGCCAGCGTTGCCATCGAAGACGTAGTCGGTCGAAATATGCACAAGGTCGGCGTTGAGCTCTCGGGCGGCCAAGGCCAGATTGCGTGGGCCGATAGCATTGACCGCAAACGCCCGGTCTTGGTCCGTCTCACAGCCATCGACATCTGCCATGGCAGCGGCATTGATAATCAACTCCGGCCCCGCCGCGTACACAGTCGACATCACGGATTCGTAACTAGAAATGTCACACTCGGCCGAGGTTAGCTCTGTCACCTTGTGGTCGGACGCATAGAGCGGAACTAATTCACTGCCCAGCTTGCCGCGGGCACCAACGATCATTACTCGCATCTAAGATCTCTCAACTTTCCGGCTAGTTGTGGCCACCACGGTGACCAGTCTAGATAGGTTTGGGCCCAAGCGTGGCGTCGAGAAAACCAAGGATTCGACCAAGGGCATCGGTTGTGGCCGCCGCATCGTAGCCACCGGAGCTTTCATCAAGAAACTCTCTTTGGCAATCCGGATAGGTAACCAAGTTCAGATTCGCAGCAGGCGGTGCTGCATCCTGGAACGTCTCAATTTCCTTCGCGGGAGTCAAGTCATCTTTACTGGCAAATATTGCCATGAGGGACGCCTGCACATCAACCAGTTCCGTGAGGGCGTCACGATCGCGGGCTTGCGTCTCGGGGAGGGCCATCTTGCCAGCTTCTGGCGAAATCGCCACGACCGATCGCACCCACTCAGGAAACTGAGCCGCGAATAGGATCGACAGCCGCCCGCCAAAGCCCATGCCTAACAATCCGATGCGGTCTACATCACACGCTGCAAAGCTCGAGCAAAAAGCCAACGTATCTTCGAGGTCGGCCGACATCCGACCATCACTCACGTGTCCTACTGCAAAGACAGCATCGTCGCGAGTGGCCTCAGGCGGGAGCCATCCGATCCGATAATAGAAATTGGGACAAACAACCACATAGCCCATCCGGGCCAGAATCTTGGCGAACTCCTTGACGCTTGGGGTTAGTCCCCAAATATCGTGAGCCAACAGTACGGTACTAAAGCGTCCGGGCACGTCGGGCTGGGCAAACCAAGCATCGAACTCGTCCGATCTGCCGGTCACAGACCATGGTCGATACAAAATCTCATATCGACCCTCACCCTTCTGCAATGCCATCTACAAGACTCCCAATCAGTTAATGTTCTAAGGTGCCGACCAACGTTAGCGCCAAACTGAGCGGCGGCCTCAAAGTTGTATCCATTCAGGACTCCAACAACCGTCATTGCGAGCGGAGCGAAGCAACCTAGTCCGTGACCTGCGTCTCCTTGGCGTAAGTCACGGACTAGGTTGCTTCGTCGCCCCAGAGCCGGCTCCTCGCAATGACGGGAAGGTCCTGCTCACAGCCCTAGGGTCCTTTGGACGTGAAGGGCTGCTCAAAGTTCGACTGGCAGACCAAGGCTTTTAGCGATCACGATACGTTGAATCTCCGAGGTTCCTTCGCCGATTTCTAGCACCTTGGCGTCTCGATAGAAGCGAGAGACCGGGTATTCGTCCATAAAGCCATAGCCGCCAAAGATTTGTGTAGCCTCTCGAGCCGCCGTCATCGCAATGTCAGAAGAGTAGAGTTTGGCCATCGAGGCAACCTGCTTGAAGTCCTTACCCTGATCACGCAGCCAGGCAGCCTTGTAGGTGAGGTTGCGGGCATTCTCTACCGCTACTGCCATGTCGGCAAGCTTAAACGCCACACCCTGCTTAGCGCCGATCGGCTTGCCAAATGCGTTGCGCTCTTTGGCATATCGGGTGGATTCTTCAAGGCAAGCCTGAGCAAGGCCAACCCCGAGGGCTGCAATTGCGATCCGGCCTTCGTCCAAAATCTTGAGGAAGTTGCGGAAGCCCTCACCCTCGCGCCCAAGCAAATTCTCAAGAGGGACTCCGCAATCCACGAATGTTAAGCCGTGAGTGTCGGATGCCCGCCAACCAAGCTTGCGATAGGCCGGCTCAACCACGAAACCCGGCGTGCCAGAAGGCACGATGATGTTGGAAATTTGCGGTCGGCCTTGGTCGTCCTCGCCAGTGACAGCGGTAATTGTCACATGCTGGGTAATGCTGGAGCCCGAATTAGTGATGAAAGTCTTCGAGCCGTTGATCACCCAATCATCGCCATCACGCAATGCTCGAGTGGCAGTATCGCCAGCGTCAGAACCAGAAGTCGCCTCGGTAAGACCAAACGCGCCGAGCGCGCTGCCAGCAATAACCGGCTTGAGCCACCGTTGCTGTTGGGCTTCACTCCCCCAATATACGAGTGGAGCCACGCCGAGACTGACGGCAGCTTCTAGGGTGATCGCCATCGACGAATCGACCCGGGCCAGCTCTTCAAGGGCAACTATGTAGGTGAGATAGTCGGCGCCGCCACCACCAACCGACTCTGGAAACGGCAGACCGAAAAGACCGAGATCACCCATGCGCAGCACCAGATCAACCGGAAACTCGTGCTTGGCATCCATTTCTTCTGCCCGGGGCGCTATCTCTTTTTCAGCAAAATCGCGCACCACCAGCCGAAACTGATCCTGCTCCGGACTCAAATCAAAATCCACTGCATGGCCTCCAGGGGACGACGTTCACGCGGCCTACTTGGATTACCAGGATAGCTTCTATCCCGCAATTAGACAGGCCCTGACCTGAACCGGTGTCAACCAGGCCGGCAC
>JBCKKC010000070.1:0-8035 GCA_038904395.1 Acidimicrobiia bacterium
CTTGATATTTCATGCCCGACATAGTTCTCCGATGTCTCCCTGTTGCTCTCGCAAGTAACATGCGCTTCGCCCCATAGCCTCGCCGACAGCTGTGGCTCCGCTATGGCTATAGGCTATCTTGAAACTCGCAGTCTGATAAATCGGACGTCAGACAAGGCTACCCGATAGTCGAACACACCCAAGACCCGGTCGCCCAGCGTGACTGACCGAGCTCAGCTCGCCCCGAAAATGCTGACACCCTGGCTAATCCGAATGGGTGATCCATTTTGAATTGTTCGCTACGCTCACAATGCAGTAAAGTCTGGATTGCTTCGCTCCGCTCGCAATGACGGTGTCACAATGGTCCCAAAGAATTCATCACAGAGCGGCGCATCTCCGCTTGACCTCTATCGGGATATGCTGGTCGCCCGTCGCATCGAAGAGAGCATGCTAAAGCTGTTGCGCCAAGGCAAGATCAGTAAGTGGTTCTCGGGGATCGGACAAGAAGCAATCGCAGTCGGCGCCACACACGCCCTCGAGCCCACCGACACCATCCTGCCCACTCATCGCAACTTGGGTGTGTTCACGAGCCGGGGCATCAGCCTGTATCGACTCTTTTGCCAGCTTCTGGGGCGCAATGGTGGATTCACTCACGGCCGTGATCGCACCTTCCATTTCGCCGTGCCAGATCTGCACATCATCGGCATGATTTCGCATCTGGCCTCAATGCTGCCCGTTGCATGCGGGACTGCCTTGGCGTCCAGCTTGCGTAATGAGTCTCGGGTGTCGCTGGTCTTTTGCGGCGATGGAGCTACCAGCGAGGGCGACTTCCACGAAGCCTTGAATCTGGCAGCCGTATGGAAACTGCCAGTAATTTTTGTCGTCGAAAATAACGGATGGGCCATCTCGACTCCCACCACAGCGCAATACGCCTGTGACCGCCTAGCAGACCGGGCAATCGGCTACGGGATGGCGGGCAGCCAAATTGACGGCAACGATGCCGTTGCGGTTTACGATGCTGTGAGTCAAGCGGCAACTCGGGCCCGTGCCGGTGAAGGTCCAGCCCTGCTTGAGGCTCTCACCTACCGCTTGCGTGGCCACGAAGAGGCTTCGGGCGTGGACTACGTGCCAGAGTCAGAATTGTCGGCTGCTTGGGAACAAGATCCGCTTATGCGTCTGGAACACGTGCTGCGTAAGACTGATTTACTGACCGATGTTCTCTCGGACGAGCTTGAACAAGAGGTGCAGGCAACGATCTCCGGGCCCTTAGCGGACGCTCTGGCTGACGTGGCGCCATCAAGCACATCCGAGACAGAACTGGCAGCAGTGTACGCTCCTCGCGTCACGCCGCCAGCCACACTGCCCACTACAGCCCAGAAACATCCTCAAAAGCGCTATCTGGATGCGATTACCGACGCCCTCACCATTGCCATGGAAGCTGATGAAAGCGTTATTCTGTGCGGCCAAGATATCGCCGAGCATGGCGGAGTGTTCAAAGCAACGGCCGGATTGGCCGATCGCTTTGGCACCAAGCGAGTTCGCAACACGCCGGTCACAGAGTCGGCAATCGTGGGTGCCGGATTAGGCTTGGCCCTCGAGGGATTCAAGCCGGTCATCGAAATGCAGTTCGCTGATTTCGTATCGTGTGCGTTCAACCAGATCGTCAACAATCTTGCCAAGACTCACTATCGATGGGGCGGCGCAGTCAATGTAACGTTGCGACTCCCCTCGGGCGGTGGTCTGGGCGGCGGTCCGTTCCACTCACAAAGTCCCGAGGCCTGGTTTTGTCACGTTCCTGGGCTCAAAGTTGTCAGCCCCTCGACACCGGTTGATGCCAAAGGGCTGCTACTGGCTGCGATCAATGAACCCAATCCGGTAATTTTTCTCGAGCACAAGGGTTTGTATCGATCTGTCACCGGCGATGTTCCCGAAGGACTGTATGAGGTTCCGATCGGGAAAGCGCAGGTTAGAAAGACCGGATCTGACGCCACAATTGTAACTTGGGGAGTGGGTGTCGGTTGGGCACTCGAGCTGGCGTCGCGGTGGGCAGGCGACAACATCGATTTGGAAGTCATCGATCTTCGCTCGCTCGTGCCGTGGGACAGAGAGCTTGTTCTCTACTCGGTGGCCAAGACAGGACGTGTGCTCGTGTTGCATGAAGCCCCCACAACAGCAGGATTTGGGGCCGAGGTTGCCGCGCAGATAGCCCAAGAAGCTTTCTGGGACCTCGACGCTCCAGTAATGCGGGCCGCCTCGCTCGACACCCCCATCCCCTTTGATGCCCAACTAGAGCGTGACGTCTATTGGCCTGTAAACGATCTCGACGACACCCTGTTCACCCTACTGCGGTGACCACACTCGCTCGCCAAGTTGGATTGCTCGCTGCGCTCGCATTATTTTAAAGCCTGGATTGCCACGTCGCCCCAGAGCTGGCTCCTCGCAATGACGGAGGGTGAACGTTGATGATGAGCTTACCGTCATTGCGAGCCCTGGGCTTTGACAGGGCGTGGCAATCCAGGCTTTACTACCTTGCGAGCGCAGCGAGCAATTCAAAATGGATCGCAATGACGGAGGGGGCGGCGAACGGTCACCTGGCCAGTCAGTAGCCCATGCGGGACAAGCGATCGGCACGGCGTTGCCAGTTTTGAGACACTTTGACACGGAGTTGCAAGAATATCCGGCGGCCTAGAAGGGCTTCGCACTGCAAGCGGGCAGCCGTGCCCACCTCTTTGAGAATTACGCCATTTTTGCCGATGACCATCCCTTTTTGCGAGTCCCGCTCAACATAAATCACGCATTCGATGCGAACAACTTCGTCAGGTTTGTCAAGCCCCTCGAGCGAGTCAACCATGACGGCAATCGAGTGAGGAATTTCATCGCGCATCCGCAATAGCAATCCTTCACGCACGATCTCGCCAACCAAGTGCGACTCGGTTTGGTCCGAGGTCATGTCGAGCGGAAACATCGCCTCGCCCTCAGGCAAGCGAGAAAACAGTTCCTGCTCCAGGATCTCTATACCGTCTCCAGACAGAGCGCTCAAGGGCACATAAGAGTCAAACTTCACGGCGCCCTCGCCGTTTTCGCCCTTTGCGCCGATCTGTGCGGCCAGTCCGAGCTGTTCGGCTATCTGGCTTGGCGTGGCTTCATCGATCTTGTTCAATACACAAACTGTTGGCACCTTGGCGGGTAGCCAAGTCGCAAGCAGACGGTCACCACTGCCAATTCCTGACGCGGCATCCACGACAAAGCAAATCAAATCGACGTTCTCGAGGGTGCGCTGCGAGACCTCGTTGAGTTTTTTGCCCAGTAACGTAACCGGCTTGTGGATGCCCGGCGTGTCAACCAGAACAAGCTGGTCAGGAGGCTTATTGACGATTGCCCGCACCGCGCTGCGGGTTGTTTGGCTAACTGGCGAGACTATCGACACTTTCTGGCCCACTAAGGCATTGACAAGCGTCGATTTACCCACGTTAGGGCGGCCAACTAGGGCCGCAAAACCGAAGCTCACTTCTCTCTCGTCCCTCCCCCACGCTCAGACAGAGTCTTGGGCGTGATTCGATTCCGACTCCTGCGATCACCATGAATTGTGGTGTCACGTTTTGAAAAACTAACTTTTGGATCTGGCAGCTGCGGTGGCGAAGGGGCCTCCGGAGGAGACTGCTCTTCCCTCGGGGCGACCGGTGTATCGCCAGTTTCGGCGGCGGAAAAGAGGACTTCCACGTCTTCTATCCGGTTTCCCTCGACACGCACAGCGGTAAATTTGATGCCACTGTCAGGATCGACAACGGATGCCCCTTCTTCGGGGATACGACCCAGTAACGCCAACACAGCCCCACCGACTGTATTAGCATCTTCGACATCAATCTCGACCCCAACCAGCTCCGTCAATTCGTCCAGCGACAGGCGGCCTCGCACTCGCCAATGCCCTCGCCCTAAATACTCCACCAATTGCTCGTCAGCGTCGTACTCATCGGTAATCTCGCCAACAAGTTCCTCGAGCAGATCTTCCATTGTCACCAAACCGGCCGTACCGCCATACTCATCAACAACAATGGCAATGTGGAACTTGTCTCGACGCATATCTGTCAGCATGTCAGCGGTGTGCTTCTGCTCGGGTACGAACCTAACGGGGCGCAACAAGCTACTAATGCTGTTGACAGAGCGATCTTCGGCAAAGAGCTTGAGCAGGTCTTTAACGTACAAAAAGCCGACCACATCGTCGATACTCTCTGCGATCACGGGCAGCCGACTCAGGCCTTTTTCTACGGCAGTCTGGACCGCTTCATCGACTGTGGTATCGATATGCAAGTAGACCATATCTGGTCGGGGAACCATTACCTCGCTCACAACAGTCTCTGAGAACTGGAAAACGGAATGCAACAGATGGACTTCTTCTTCTTCCATGCTGTCGGCGTGAGATGCTTTGTCGATCAGTCGGCGCACCTCGGTCGAGGTCGATTCTGCACCCAATTCCATGCCTCTACGGCGTCCCACCATTCGGGCCGGCCAATACAACAGCCGCACAAACGGGTGAACGAATAGATTCAGCACACGCACGAGAGGGCCAACCGCATAGATGAACCTCTCTGGTTCGCCACCAACGATGATCGTCGCTAATAGCCACTCAACGAGCGCGCTCACCGCTGCGACTAGCGGGCCAAATAGCCATAGCCACCCGGCGCTGAGGCCTGAAGACAACTGGACAACAGCAGCAATGACCGCCCCCATACTGGCGACCAACGAATAGAAGCGAACACTTTGAGGAGCAAGTGGATCTGAAAACAACTGCTGGAGACGCGAACCTCTGGTCTTGGCCCGTCCCTTGTCAGACTCTTCGTCGACCAAGGCCTTCACACCTAGCTGGGAAGCTACGCCCAATGCTGAATGGACAGCCTCAAAGAAGCTTCCTAAGACCAAGAGGGCCAGAACAAGAATCCAGACAAAAACGCTCTCGGCAACGCCCGAGGCCGCCAAAACCATGCCGATCATAGCTTCCGCCTGGCTAGGCCCTTCGCCTGTTTAGCGGGATCTTCAGGGCCCACCCGGGAATAGGTAGTGCGTTTGCGGCAAGACCAGGATGACCGTCGCAAGGCGCGACGACGATGTGTAGCAGCCCTACTCGAGGAGGAGGAACGCAGCGAGGGGCGGCCTGGGCCGTTGCAAACGACTAATCTATTCCCGGGTGGGCCCTGAATCATCGGGGTGATCGCCCCCTTCTTGTTCCAACTTCTTGGTTTGCTTCAGTTTGGCCTTTTGCGTTTTGCTCTTTTGCCCTTTGGATTCTGAAGCTTGCAAGTCTGCCTGCTCCGAGTCCTCTACAACAACACTAACCTCGCTGGACTCATCATCGGTACTCTCGATACCCTCGTGAAGGCCAGAGTCACCGCTTCTGCCACCCCACACGTATGTTTCGCCTCTCGATTCGGCAAAATTCTCGAGCAATTCGCGCTCCCGACCCTCCATACGTTCGGCCTGAACGTCGACCACATGGTCGTAGCCCAACAAGTGTAAAAGACCATGCACCAGCAGCAGATCCAACTCGTTGAGAAGAGGCCGGTCAAAAGTTTCTGCATTGTGAGCAGCGACCATGGGGCACAAGAGTACATCGCCAAGCAAAATAGGATAGTCGTTGCCGGACTCTTCGATCTGGCGATCCCAGGGGCCCTCTTCGATAGGAAACGCCAACACGTCAGTTGGCCCTTCACGGCCCAAAAATCTCAGATTAAATTCCGCCATGGTATCTTCGTCGACAGCAAGAACCGATACCTCGGCACGGGAAGTCACGCCCTCAGCATCAAGCACCCGTTGAGCCAAGTCACACAACCGAGTCGGGTCAACCGGATGGGCAACTTGCTCATCCGCAAAAAAGATCTCAGCCACGAAACCCACCGCCGCACAAATAGTTAATCGATAGCAAAGGATGCCCAATGGGCAACACTGCGGATCTATACATTGTCGCCACCCGACGCGGTGCGCAAGTTCGGCGCTGGAGCCGGCGCAAACGCAGCGTCAATTCGGCTACTCGACACAACACCCGCATCGGCAGCCCTTTCAGCTCGTGTGTAAACATCGACGATATCAGCAACTATGCGGTGACGAACCACATCTTCGCTAGTCAGAAGAACAAAATTAACGCCTTCAACATCAAACATCTCGTCGGGCAAGTTCTTAAGGCCACTACTGCGACCGCCAGGCAAATCGACCTGAGTCACATCGCCAGTAACAACGATCCTCGAGCCAAATCCCAAACGAGTCAGGAACATTTTCATTTGTTCGGGCGATGTGTTTTGAGCTTCGTCCAAGATGATGAAACTGTCGTTGAGAGTACGGCCCCGCATGTAGGCAAGAGGGGCAACTTCGACGGTGCCTCGTCCCATGAGACGAGCAGCAGATTCCGGACCCATGATGTCGAACAAAGCGTCGTATAGAGGACGCAAGTAGGGATCGACTTTGGCAAGCAAATCGCCGGGCAGAAAACCGAGCTTCTCGCCAGCCTCGACGGCAGGTCGGGTAAGAATAATCCGCTGAACCTTGTGCTGTTGTAAAGCCTTCACAGCAGCAGCCATCGCCAGATATGTCTTGCCAGTACCAGCGGGCCCGACAGCAAAGGTAATTGTGCCCGATTCGATGGCATCGCTATAGGCCTTCTGGCCCACCGACTTGGGCCGCACAGTCTTAGAGGTCGTAGTAATAATTTCCTGGCTCAAGACCTTCGCGGGCGCGGCACCGACTTTCACCATCGAAGAGGTACGCATGACAAGTTCAGGATCAAGCCGATGACCAGCTTGGAGGAGAGTAATCAAATCCTCATAAAGCTTTACAACCTGTTCTGCGATTGGAGGCGAAGCCGTGACCGTTATTTCATTGCCACGCACCACAATTTTGGCGTCAAATTGACTTTCGATGATGCGTAGGAGCTCATCTTCACGTCCCAACAGACCGACCATAAGGTCGTTATCTGGAACACATACTTTCACCTTACGGCGATTAGTATCTGCCAGCGGTAGTCACCTCAATCTATAACGCTCTTGTCGCGGCATCCGCAACAAGCAGGCTCTAATTGGTAATACCCAATCAGTCTAAATGATCCTGGCCCGTTCAGGGCATCAATCTGGGCGATTATTATTTCGACGGGGCGTGCGAGCACCACCCCGTCATCCTGAGCCCTGGCGCCAGCCAGGGCGTGAGGATCCATTCCGTCTGGCGAACGGGGCGTCCCCGTGTTGCCACGTCCCGCTCGCAATGACGGAAAAGACAACCTATCCGGGTGGCCATTGCATCTGTCGCCCGCCAAGCAAGTGGAAATGTAGATGATCTACAGCCTGGCCGCCGTTCTGACCCACGTTGGCAACTATACGAAATCCATCCTGGGCAATTCCTTGCTCAGATGCATAGTTCGCAGCTGCCTCAAAAATTTCGGTGAGCCAATCTTTGTCGGATGCTTCGATATCCGATACGGAGCGCAAGTGTTGCTTGGGCACGAAAAGAACGTGAATTGGGGCCATGGGATTGATGTCAGCAAAACCGAGCACATCATCCGATTCATAGACGGTCTCTCCGGGGATCTCACCCATAATGATTTTGCAAAACAAACAATTTGGGTCCAGCACCCTCTCGATATGTTCCATCTCAACTCCGTTCTCTTTGCGTCATTGCGAGGAGCTTGCGACGAAGCAACCTAGTCCGAGACTTTACAGCAATAGGGTGCATGTTGTTGACCGATGTTGAACCACCTTCATCCCATTCACTTACGTCACGGACTGGATCCTCACGCCCTGGCTGGCGCCAGGGCTCAGGATGACGGAGGGATTGAGATCTCGGCCTTCAGTTTCTGCTCAGCGCCGGCCACAATCACCTTGGCCCCATCAGCAGCTGTCTTTCGGATGAGCTTGCGCGATGAACGAGAGGCCTCCGAGGTGACAGTGCAAGTGTTGACTACGACAAAATCAACGTCTTGACCGGGCTGTCTGACTACGTGAACCTCCCCTCCCTTACGGAAGGGGCTTCAAGTATGCTGTATGAACTGCGGCGTAGGCGGTTTGCCTAACCAGTCCGT
>JBCKKC010000071.1:0-7894 GCA_038904395.1 Acidimicrobiia bacterium
AGAGAGTCCGAAGAGCACCGCGAAAATCATGGGCGGCACGAACGATACGATCGGTCCTGCTTGAGTGACCCCAATGAGATCCTTCAGCCATCCCCACTGGAATATCGCCACCAGGACTCCATAGGCAGCCCCGATTGTGAGCAAGTTGAAAATCGCTGCCTTGAGTGGAATCAGGATCGACCGGAAGGCAATCGCCAGGATAATGAACGCAATACCGATGACCACAGCGATGAAAGCGATGAGTCGGCTGCTGATGCGATTATCGATATCGACGAAACTGGCAGTCAAGCCGCCGAGGTGAGCTGACACATTCGTGCCCTGAGTGACTTGAGGAAAGACGTCGTCTCGCAAACGATGGACGAGCTGCGCCGTGGCCTGGTTTTCAGCCGATGAGTCCGGGATGACGGTAAAGATCGCCGTATCGCCAGACTGGTTAAATAGCGGCGGCGACACAGACACAACGCCTTGGGCTTTTGATACATCAGCTGCCAATGCGCTCACGGCAGCCTTTCCCGTAGCAGGGTCCGGCACTTGTGCCACCACCAGGAGCGGGCTGTTATAGCCAGGACCGAAAGAGGTTGAGATGAGATCATACGCTCGACGCACAGTCGACGATGTGGGCAGATCACTGGAGTCCTGCGGGCCAAGTTGAATGCTGAGGGCCGGAATAGCGAGCACAAGCAAAATAAGCACACCCGCAAGCAGGCCCGGAACTGCTTTGCCGGTAATGACGCGAGCCCAACGTTGACCCCAGCTCTTCTTGCCAGAGGTGGCGTGCCTTCCGACGAAGCCCAGGGCCCCCTTGTTGATGTTCTTACCAATGAAGCCGAGAATCACCGGGAGCAGCGTTATCGTCGACAAAATCGAAACCAAAACTACAATTACGACACCATATGACATGGTCGACACTGCTGGGATCTCAATCACCAATAGACCGAGCAAGGCAACTACCACCGTCGAGCCGGCGACGACGACGGCCCGTCCGGCTGTGGCAATCGCATAACCAATGGCCTCTTCCGGATCCATGCCATCAGAGATGAATCCCTTATAGCGATTGACCACAAAAAGGCAATAGTCGATACCAACACCCAAACCGATCATGATGGCCACTTCTGGTGCCACCGTGGGCACACTGACAAAGCGTGCCAAGATCCCCAGCAACTGAACACCGAGGCCAACACCGATGAGAGCCGACAAAACGGGCAGACCCATCGCCACCACGCTGCCCAGAGTGATCAGCAATATGATGAGTGCCGCAAGGATGCCCAGGATCTCAGAGCTCGTACCAGTCGGGGTGTCAAGACTCTGCATAAGATCGCCACCGAGTTCAATCTCAAGGCCACTGGTCGCAAACGGCTTGACTGCATCGACAAGTTTTTCAGCAGCCGGCTGCCCTAAATCTTGTAGAGACTTGTTGTAAGTGATGTTGGCAAAGGCTGTCGTGAAGTCGGGGTTGATAGCGCCATTTTGCAGCTTGTATGGATCTCCCACGGCCAACACGTTTGGCAGGGTCTTGATCTGGGCAAGCGTCTTCTCGATCTGCGCAGCCATGGCAGGGTCAGCCAAAGGCCCAGTTGGTGTGGGAGCACCGGGAGTGACTGGAGCGGCGCCGGGACTAGTGCCGGTAGCGCCTGGAGCGACGCCGGGGCCGGAAACGGTAGGAGCGCTATTTGTGGCATGAAACACAACTTGTGCACCGCCACCTGAGACTTGAGGAAAATTCTTCGTCAACAGGTCGACGGCTGTTTGCGAATCCGCGCCCGGCAAACTGAATGTATTTTGCTCTTGCCCGTTAGCTATCTGATGAATCACCCCGATGCTGAGCGCAATAACAATCCAGACAACAAGCACCAGCCAGCGTCGCTTCCCGCAGAACAAACCGATGTGATACAGAGGGCCCTTTTTCATGCGATTTCATTTTCCTAACGTGGCAAGTGTGCAGCAAACTATCCGAGATAAGTCGGGGTGCAATACTGGACTACGAGTCCCCAAAGTTCAGCAATACACAATGCTAGCTGGGCGCAGAGGAACGGACAAGTGCGTCACGACTGCCAGGCAACATGAGGAGCAGCAAGGGTATGACAAAAAACACTACCCACAGCAGTGCTCCTAATGTTCCCATCACGATAGCGCCGACAACGAGAAGAACAGATAGCGCGCAAAGGGTGACAACAGCGCCGAACCAAGCGATCCGATTGCGTCGATAAACTCCGATGGCACAACCAATGAGCAACAACCCAACAAGGGTAAGCAGGCTCCCGGATCCAATTGAGCCCCGAATCAAATGGCTAAATCCAACAGCAACAACATTGAACATGAAGCCAATGAGCATTATGGATGCCAGCGCCATCGGCAACGGCGGAGGCCCCTTGCGGCGACGATCGTCATCCTCACCACCTGATGCGTCGGTCAGCACTGAAACGGAATTAGAGAAATTTTCGGGCACCAATTATCACCATGTGGATTGAGAAGCAACTTGGGAATTGTACCACCGCACCTGCTCATTCACGTCCCCCTCCCATCATCCTGAGCCCTCGCACTGCGCTCATAGAGATTGTGTACGTGGGCAAGCTCGAAGCCCAACGCCAAGTAGGTGGCTCTGGCTCGAAGGTTGTTGTCTTCCACAAAGAGCATAATTGAAGGAACTTCGCTGGACATATGCCCCATGCCTAGTCGGGTCAGGATTTGACCAAGCCCTTGTCCTTGATAGCGGGGCGAAACACAGACTACATAGATTTCCCCCACCGCCGACTCATGAATCTCGTTGGCGGGGTGGATTTTGGTCCAACAGAAACCAACTAGTGTCTCGTCGGCGACCGGCTCGTCAGAGCGGCCCAGATCCCACAGGACCAGCAAGTCGTCAGGGCTAAAAGACTCGGGTGCCATTTGCCTGCGCATCTCACCGGTTGTCAAGTTGCTGCGATCCGGATGCCACGAAAAGGCCTCATTGTTGAGAGCCACCATGGCGTCGAGATCCTGCTCTCGAAATGGCCTGACGACGTGTTGAGGTGGCAGCCCGGTTGAGTGATCAGCGCCCACCGCCACTTTCACCTTCAGCTGCAACATTCGGCGCGTAGAGCAATAACCACGTCGATACGCCAATCGATCAACAGCGTCTTGCGTCTCGGACGAACCCGGAACCCAGCACTTGATCAGGTTTCTCGTTTCTTCCTCTCCCGTACCGGAGGCACCTGATTCCACTTGCTCCAACAGGCTTGTTGCAATGCCTCGTCGACGCCACTGAGGATCAACAGCCAAGGCACCGTCGCCCTCCCGCTTCGTTACCGCAAGTCCTACAATGCGTCCCTCATCCCGAATCCAATATCGGGACACGCCCCCGCCCGGATTCGCAAGGCGAGAGAAATCCTCGACGTGGGTGAAAGCATCAACTCCATCGTGAGCGTTGCAGCGTATCCGTAAATCATTGAGAAGTTCGAACGGCAGGACTTCCTGCGTCGATTCCACTACATAACTCAGCTTGCACTCCCCATATCACTCAACTACTGACATTCTATTGGGCATTGTCCCGGAATGGATTCCTCACAGTCGGCTGGCGCCTCCTTCAGGACGGGGCCTCCGCCCTGGCTAGCGCCAGAGCTCAGGATGACGGGTGGGGGGCCGTGAATGGATAGATTAGCCGAGGATAGCCAATCGCCACGCGATGCCGTGCAGATTATCTGTATGTGTCACTCTCGTCACCCCAGGAGAAGCCCGAGGGTAGGAATTCGTCACTATCGAGGGGGTTCCAAACTATGCCAGGGGAACCCGGGCCTTGTCGGATGAAAGGCTCCCCACTTCGTGATAGTTGCTGAGCCTCCACTTGAGCGGATAGGCCTTCCTGCGTGGCCTGAGGAGTGGCCTGGGGACTGGCCTGGGGAGTCTGGATTGCTGCGTCAGAGGAGGTTGGCCGTCCCTGGCGCCCAGGAGCATCTTTCTGGGACTGTCGGCCCCTACGCTTGGTGGAAGACGGGCGACCGGTCAAACGCGATAAAGGGTCGGTCCACTCTTGGGATGCCTCATTATCGTTGCTCTGGCTGGAATCCGGAGAACCTGGTCCTGGCGTCGTAGCCAGTAGCGCATCGGATGACTGGCCCGACTGCTGCGATCCTGGCGCCACCGCCGAACCTCCCGGCACTGCCGACTCTGTTCTGGGTTCCACCTGTTGCCCCAGCTCTCTCATTGCAGCCGGAGCGGATTCAGGTTGATGGGCCGGTGCCGATAAGGCAGCGCTGGTCTGAAGTGCTTCCCGAACGTCGACTTCCCCACTGGGGAGTCCTTTGCCAGCGCCCAACACTGGCGAACCGGAGAGCATGGCCGCCCGGGCAGACGCCAACTTAGACAAACTTGACTCACCGTGAGCATCAACCGGAAGCGAGATAGTGAAGGTGGAACCTAGACCGATTTCGCTTTTCACCTCGATGCGACCCCGATAGTAGCTGACCACATGGCGAACGATTGCGAGCCCTAGCCCGCTTCCTCCGCTCCCCCGAGCCCGCACATGTTCTACTTTGTAGAAGCGTTCGAAGATCCGTTCAAGATCATTCGCTGGAATTCCTATGCCTTCATCGGTGACGCTAATTTGCACATCGCTATCGATGCGCATGGCCGTGACAGATACCGGAGACCCGCCTTCTGAGAATTTGACAGCGTTTTCAAGCAGGCTGTAAATAGCACTTTTGAGCTGGCGCCGATCGCCGACAATCACCGCATCGGGGTCAACAGCCGCCTCGATTGCGGCGTGTCCTCCGCTTTGGGCCCGCACGGCCGATACAGCCTCGGCAACAACTAGGTCTACGGAAACAGGCTCACGCTTGGGCGCCTCTTCGGCTTCCAGCCTCGCGAGCAGTAATAGGTCTTCGAGGGTATGCGAGAGGCGATTCGAAGCATGGCGCAAACGAACAGCCAGCTTTCGTGCAACCTGAGGCTCGTCGATCGATTCGCACAAAGTGTCACACAATAGGGCAAGAGCACTAACAGGAGTCTTTAGTTCATAGCTCACGTTGGCAACAAAGTCTCGGCGCACATAGTCAACCTTGTTCAAACGAGTCCTGTCTGACACGACAACGGCAGCACCGATCGCACGATCACCATTGTCGAGAACAGCTGCACTTAAGGTCAACAGTTCACGGGGCGGACCAGCTAAGTCAAACTCCTCGGAGGTATCCTCTTCTTGTTCAATCGTTTCGCGCAAGAGCTCATAGATGCGCTGCTGAACAAGTTGGTGGGCTTCTGAAGACCGCTCCACAGTGTCGAGGTAGCCTCGAGCTGCGGCGTTGGCATATACGATCTGGCAGGCCTCATCGGCAATGATGACAGCCTCGTCGAGCCTTTCGAGAGACTCTGCCATACGGCGCAAATCGGCAGATTGACCAACGGCTTCCTCGGCCGCTGTGTCAATTGACCTCTCCAGCCTCAAGATCGCCTTTTCGAGACTGCGCAGCCCTTCAGTCTCAGCCAAACTACTGCCGCCTTCAAGCCTCGCTAGCAGGGCCGCGATACGCCTTTTGGCCGCACGAGAACGAGACCAAGACCTCACCATTGTCAGTACCGCCACAGCACAAACCACCACGAATGCAATGGCCAAGATGGCTGAGTAACGTCCTAGATATTCCTGTAAAAGAGTTAAATATTTCATGAGCAGATCGCGGCGACTCTAGCACGCTCCAACCGTCTGCTGGTGGACCCCAAGACTGCTTGTTCAGCCGGGGCGTGACCGACCGATGTTTATGGCCCGATTTCACCGGCGAGCCCTTCAGGCTTGCCAGTTACAAGAAAGCGGACTCGCTGGGCAATCGCCACGGCGTGATCGGCGATCCGTTCGATTGCCTGTCCGGCGATGAGCGCATGAACAGCGACATCGCCCATTTGGGGACCCTCCAGCTGGCGCAGTTCGTCAAGTAAAGATGCGTACTGGGTATCTACTTGGGTATCTAAAGACTCGATGTCTTCCCAGGCTCCTTCGTCGCGATCATGCCAGGCTTTGCCCGCTGCCCGCAGCGCTTCAAGCGCACATTGACCAAGACGTCCAATCATGGGCCTGATGGCTTGTGCCCGGTCTAACCACACTGGCAGCAGCGCCTGTTTTGCCACTCGCAAGGCCAAGTCACCACTGCGCTCCAAGTCGCTGCTAATACGTAAGACGCTAAGTAGGTATCGCAAGTCACTTGCCACCGGCGCCTGGCGAGCGATCATTAAAATGACCGCCTCTTCAATCGACACTGTGATCTCATCGATGAGATCATCGTGGGCGATCGTCTCTCGCGCCAGGTTCTCATCACCATTTTCGAGTGCAGCAACGCTGCGGTCGACTGCGTGCTCTACCTCTGCGAAAAGGAGTTCCACTCTTGTCTCGAGTAGATCTAGATCATCTTGAAAGTCATGGCGTGTTGTCACCCGAACCGTCCCGTTATGTAGCTTTCCGTGCGCGAATCCTTTGGCGTGGTAAAGATTTCGTTCGTGGGGCCCATCTCGACTAGTGCGCCAGTCCGGTCGTCTTCGTCGCTTACTTCGGTTGTAAGGAACGCCGCATAGTCAGACACCCTGGCTGCCTGTTGCATGTTGTGGGTCACGATCACTATCGTGTAGGTTGCTTTGAGCTCACGCATCAGGTCTTCGATACGGGCCGTAGCAATGGGGTCAAGGGCTGAACAGGGCTCGTCCATGAGCACAATGTCGGGTTCTACAGCGATCGTACGAGCGATACAGAGCCGCTGCTGTTGGCCACCACTTAGGGCTAGCGCTGAAACATTCAGTTTCTTTTTTACCTCGTCCCAAAGTGCTGCTCTTTTTAGAGCATCTTCAACGCGATCTGAAAGGTCGTCTTTAAGTCCGTTTACTTTCAAGCCGAAAGCGACATTGTCGAAAATTGACTTGGGAAATGGATTTGGCTTTTGAAAGACCATGCCGATTCGACGTCGTACTTCAACTGGATCCACATCGTTCCCGTAAAGATCAACACCTTCATAAAGTGCTGATCCAGAGACTTTTGCTCCAGGGATGAGGTCATTCATACGGTTGAAAGACCGGATCAAAGTACTTTTGCCACAGCCGCTCGGCCCAATCAGCGCCGTGATTTCGTGGCGGGAAACGTCCATGGTCACATCTCTCAAGGCAAGATTCGTGCCATAAGTAACACTGAGGTTCTGGGCTTGCAAGACAATTCTGCGAGCCTGGTTAGTGGGTACCACGGCTGGCGTATTAACAGTTGCCGTTGGTACTTCAATTCTCTTCAAAGCCGAACTCCACACGCCGTTACCCAAGCCCCGAGGTCCCCTCGAACTAGTTGAGATGTGCACTCTTTCGTCGCAAGTAGCGACAACTTCACCGGATCGGTCATCGCAGCTTCCTCTTTTCGGCCCGATCACGCAACAGGATCGCGACAGCATTTGCCGCTAACAACACGATCAACAGCACCAAGATTGCCGCAGACGTAAGTTTACGAAAATCCGCTTGGGGATAACGGGCCCAAGAAAAGATTATCGTCGGCAAACTGGTGAATGATCCTTGTAGCTGCTCGAGAAAGTTTTGACGGCCTGCCGCAAAAAAGCCAGTCACCGCTCCGACCACAATGAGAGGAGCTGTTTCACCGAGAGCACGCGATAACGATAACACTAGGCCAGTCATAATTCCCGATGAGGCCTGCGGTAATACCAGGCTACGAGTGACCTCCCAGCGTGTTGCCCCGATCCCAAAACCTGCTTCCCGAATGCTCGCCGAGACAGAACGTAACGCTTCAGCCGACACAATCACCACGATAGGCAACACCAATACCGCAATGGTGAGTCCGCCAGCCAAAATACTGCGACCGCCTGTAAAGCCCTGTAGGACCTGCACAAAGACAGCCAGACCCAACAGCCCATAAACCACAGAAGGCACTCCGGCCAAGTTACGAATA
>JBCKKC010000072.1:0-7444 GCA_038904395.1 Acidimicrobiia bacterium
GGCGAATCTGTTCCTGACCAAGTCTGTGTATGCATTAGTTCTGGCGCTGGCTACTGGTATTGCTGGGTTCGCATATCCGCTTCTGCCTCGCCACCTAACAATCGTCAGCTCCTTGACTATCGGGATTCCGGCATTCTTCCTATCGTTTGCTGCCAGTAACGATCGTGCCCGGCCAAATTTTGTGCGGCGCGTGCTGGCGTTTGCGCTGCCGGCAGGAATCGTGACGGCCCTGGCAGCTTTTGCAACCTATAGTCTGACGCACTATCTACTAGGCATGCACATAGATGAGTCTCGGGCTGCCGTTATCACCGTCTTGATTCTGTTGGGTGAATTTGTCTTACTGGCTGCTGCTCGCCCACTCACCAAAGGACGGATAGTGTTAGTCGGCACGATGCTAGGTATTTACTTTGCAGGCCTGTTCACCCCTGGTATCAACGAGTTTTTCGCACTTACGCCCCCCTCGGTCGTGGGATGGCTCGTGTCCTTGACCCTGTCGGCGGTGGCAATGTGCCTGGTCGCGCTTTTGTGGCTACTGACTTCCAAGTACCGCTAGACACTTCCGTCATTGTAGGATGGAACGGCGTTACAACGGTCCATGTCGGACGGACCATCAACTTCGGCATCGGTGCTGACTCCTGGGCCCGGGGCGGGCGGCGCCGTTTGACCGGCGTTGTTCCGTTTGGCATTTCA
Organism: Acidimicrobiia bacterium; assembly: GCA_038904395.1. GTDB lineage: Bacteria > Actinomycetota > Acidimicrobiia > UBA2766 > UBA2766 > JBCKKC01. The sequence goes on from JBCKKC010000072.1 coordinate 691, forward strand.
AGGGCGGTTGTCACGGGCGCTTCCAACTTTTAGCGCCATCGCGGCTCACCCAGACTTTGGCTGCGTCGCCGTCATGGGCAGCGGCATACATGACAGCTGGGTTGGATGGGTCGATCTGCACAATCGTGGCGCCCTCGGGTATGTCAAGAGTCTGCCAAGATGCGCCAGCATTGGACGTCTCGGCAGCGCCGCTCATACCTGACGCTACGATGTGGGCCGGAGTTGTGGGATCCCAGCTCACCCACGTCACTCCTTGCACTGGCGAGTTGAGTTGTTGCCAACTGGTCCCGCCATCTCGACTCTCAACTGCGCCTGATTTCATATCGGGCGCGACAACATGCTTGACATCTTTGGGATCCACCAAGATCGAGCCCATAAACGCCTGGCCAACCTGGCGCGAACGTATCTGCCAAGTGTTGCCACCGTCGGGCGAAACGAACACGCCCAGCTGGGGCGAACCAGCGTAGATCACTGAACCGTCACTAGATGCGCCTAGAGCGTGGATATCGGTCGCGGGAAGGCCCTCATTTTGTCGCATGAATATCTTGCCGCCATCTGTTGAAATAAACAAGCCAGGATGGCCGCCGACCGTTACCTTGTTGCCAGCGAATGCCCAAGCCATCGCATCCGCAGCGCCCAGCGGATCGTTTCGATCCGTGAGAGATGCTACCGGACGCCAAGAATGACCGGCATTGTTAGAAACGGCGACTCCCTGATGGCCACCAACGAATAATCGTGACGGCGACTGCGGGTCGACAACCAAAGAATGCAGGTCACCGCCAACGAAAGGCGCCCCAATAGAAGCGCTGTCCGTATTACGGCCGCTGACAGCGACAATCACAATCACAACAGCGACTGCCACGACGACCAGACCGATCCAAACAGGCAGCCATGATCGTGCCGATCTTGTCCGTTTCGACTTGTGCGTTGGACGGCTCGTCCGACGCTTAACAGTCCGCTGATTTTGGCGGGGTCGTTGCTTAGGAATCTGAGGCCTAGCCACGATCCTGCTCCTCGTCTCGCACGGCGAGCTCCCGGCGCAAATCTGCCACCTCGGCCCGCAATTGAGCAATCTCGTCAATGGTCGAATCTGCCGTATCGCTAGACCTTACTGATGGCCGCTCTTGGTCCTTGCTCCGGCCAAACATGCCCGCCCGGCGCATGCCACCGACACAGAACAGCATCATTAGGCCACAGCCGAGCAATGGCAGCCAATTAAGAAATGCACGCATATAAGTACCTCCTCGTAGCCGATATGATAGGCCGGAGAATGTTACGGTGACGATTGCGGCCCGTCAACGCCCAGCCCTTAAACGCTGGTGGAAACGCACCCGAGAATTCCTGGCCGCCAACGGTTACGAGCCAGCCCACGTTAGCCTAATCTGCGCCGTTATAAGGACCAAACGTCGCCAGTTTGGGAAGCAGCGGACTCAGCAGCAGGCTGGGGAGGGACATTTGATCTCGTCGGGATCCCGGCGATGATTGCTACATATTTGAGGGGAGATGGTGGCAGTATTACTGCCACATTCACTAAAGAGTAGCGTCAGCAACTCTTGGTGGTGTTATTGCATGTACCTGATGCCTCTGGTATGGTCGCCGAACGGCAGGGGGTGGAGATCGATTTCTGTCCATGGCTCCCAGTGGTGCGGCTGGATGGCGATAGTTGGCCAGGATCGCCGAACGGACGGTTGGTACTGGCGACGCAGCTCGTTCCTGGGTGACCTGTTTGAGTGCGACTGAGGGAGACGGCGGCGATGAACACCAAGCTTGGGGACCTGCCGTGGGAGCTGGGGGTGATTAGCGACCCGATGCATGCACTCGTTGACGATGTCGCCCGCATCCGTGACTGCGGGCTGTTGCCAGACAGGGTGCAGCTGTCCGGCTGGTTGTATGACGTGTGGACTGGTCGGCTCAACCGGATTGTCGAGTCGGTTTACACGCCAGACAGGGACGTTGGGCCCAGCATTGGACATGGTGGAGTGTGATGAGCCAGCGTGATCATCATCAGCTGCCAGTCCATGAAGTCGTACTGTTGTTGGAAACTGACGAGCAGTTAGGGCTACCGGACGAGGAAGTGAGACGGCGGCTCGACCAGTTCGGCCCGAACGTGCTACCCCACTTACGGCGGCACAGCCCGCTGGTGCGGTTCTTGTTGCAGTTCCACCATCCCCTTATATGGATTCTTACGCTGGCGGGGGTGGTGACAGCGGTGTTGGGTGAGATCGTCGACGCTAGCGTGATTTTCGGTGTAGTGGTCGTGAACTCGGTCATCGGGTTCGTGCAGGAGTCTAAGGCCGAAGCCGCTCTTGACGCGTTGGTGGCAATGGTCCGTACTGAGGCACGCGTGATCCGTGACGGCGCCAAAGAGGTCATTCCGTCATCTGATCTAGTCCCTGGCGACGTTGTTGTTCTCGATGCGGGCGTCAAGGTTCCGGCCGACTTGCGCTTTGTCTCCACCAGCGAGCTTCATGTCGACGAGTCGGCACTGACCGGCGAGTCGGTCCCGGTCACTAAACATCCGCTTCACTTGCCGGCGGAAACATTGCTGGCCGACCGGATGAACATGGCCTGGTCGGGCACCCTGGTGACGAGGGGGTCCGGTGTAGGGATTGTGGTCGCGACCGGCGCCGACACAGAGTTGGGTGAGATTCACCGCCTTGTTGGCGCTGCCGCTGATATTGCGACTCCGTTGACCCGTAAGATCAATACGTTCAGCAAGGTACTCACGGTTGTGATCGTAGGTCTGGCGGCGGTAGCGTTCGTGATCGGCACGCTACGCGGTGAAAGTGCAAAAGACATGTTCACCGCTGCGGTCGCGTTAGCGGTCGGCGCGATTCCAGAAGGCCTGCCGGCGGCGGTCACGATCACGCTCGCTATTGGGTCTGCCCGCATGGCCCGGCGTCACGCGATCATCCGTCGCCTTCCCGCGGTCGAGACTCTCGGGTCCACGACAGTGATCTGCTCGGACAAGACCGGCACCCTCACACAGAACCAGATGACTGTCACCCACATCTGGGTCGACAACGAAACGTTCACCGCGACCGGCGCCGGCTACCAGCCAACAGGTGACATCCTCGATAAGGCCGGCCGACCTGTCGTTGCTGCGACTGGTGGCTTGAGGGACGTCCTGACTGTCGGTGCCCTCTGTAACGACGCACACATCAGTGATAGCAACAACGGATGGGAACCGGTGGGTGACCCGACCGAGGCTGCGCTTGTTGTCGCTGCCCGCAAAGGCGGCTTCGATGTCGAGCACAACCCATGGCGTCGAGTCGATGTTGTGCCGTTCGAGTCCGACCGGCAGTGGATGGCCACCCTCGACGTCCACCATGGTCAAGCACAGGTTCTGGCTGCCAACGTGAAAGGCAGCGAGGCGGTCGTGGCATTATGTGACCGGCAGCGACGCGTTGACGGCACCGACCGTCCTATCGACATCGACGGAGTCCTCGCCGCAGCCAACATTCTCGCCAGCCAGGGCTTACGTGTCATCGCTTGCGCGACCCGGCCCGCTCCGAACGGCACCCGGACGCTGACGGATGCTGATGTAGCCAGCGGCGGGTTCGTCCTCGTTGGCCTACAAGCTATGCAGGACCCGCCCCGTCCCGAAGCTGCCACCGCTGTTGCCGCCTGTCAGAGAGCCGGGATCGAAGTCAAGATGATCACCGGCGACCATGGGGCCACCGCCCGCACAATTGCCACCCAACTCGGCCTTGCCGACTCGGATTCCCTGGTCATGACCGGCGCCGACCTTACTGCCTGCCCCGACACTGACTTGCCTGACGTTGCTGAGGCTACTACCGTGTTTGCCCGTGTCGCTCCCGAACAGAAACTCCGCCTCGTCGAGGCCCTCCAAGCTCGAGGGCACGTTGTAGCGATGACTGGTGATGGCGTAAACGACGCTCCCGCTATCAAACAAGCCAACATCGGTATCGCCATGGGCCAGGTCGGCACTGAAGTTGCTAAAGAAGCCGCTGACATGGTCTTGGCTGACGACAACTTCGCCACAATCGAAGCGGCGGTCGAAGAAGGCCGCGGCGTGTTCGCGAACCTGACCAAATTCATCATATGGACCCTCCCCACCAACATTGGTGAAGGCCTCGTACTCCTCGCAGCGATCGCCGCTGGCACCACCTTGCCTATCCTGCCCGTCCAGATCCTCTGGATCAACATGACAACCGCAGTCGCTCTCGGGTTGATGCTCGCGTTCGAACCCAAAGAATCCCACGTCATGGATCAGCCGCCGCGCGACCCAAACCGGCCGCTCCTCACTGGTACCCTGATCAGCCGGATCGCGCTCGTCTCGGGACTCCTGCTCGCCAGCGCATGGTGGCTGTTCACTTGGGAGCTTGACCGTGGAGCGTCCACAGCCCAAGCTCGCACCGTTGCCATCAACGTCTTTGTCGCCATCGAAACCGTCTACTTGTTCAACTGCCGGTCCCTCACCCGCTCGATGTTCCAGATTGGCCTCTTCTCCAACCCTTGGGTGACCGCCGGCGTCGCTGTCCAAATCCTCCTACAGGCAGCGTTCACCTACCTGCCCGTCATGAACCGCCTCTTCCACACTGCCCCTATCCCACCAGCCGCCTGGGCTCGCATCACCGTCATCGCCGTCGCCACCTACATTCTCGTCGGCACAGAGAAATGGCTCCGCAACCGTCGCACCACGACCAACCGGAAGGAACCCTGACCCATGTCCCAACGACTCCTCATCTTCGGCGATGATCACTCGCCCCACGCCGACGTCGCCTGGCTCTGGATCAACAACCACCGCTGGCGCGGTTGGCACCTCCAAGTCATCACGGCCGAACCGGTGTTCCCACCCCGCCCCGACCCAGACCTGTCGCCAGACCTGCAACCCTGGACACCACCCAACTCGCGACATCCCTTCGCGGACGCCGGATTCGCCGCGTGTGAACATCTCCACTCCAATGATGACCCCCGCATCACCCTCAGTGGCCACACATCAGACCTCACGGTGGTCGGCACCCGCGGCCTCGGCCACGTCAAAGGCCTGCTGCTGGGCAGCACCGCCGATGATCTCCTCCATCACCCATTCAACCCTGTTGCGTTCATCCGCCACGCCGACCCAGCCCGCCACATCCTCGTCGGCGTCGATACCAGCGAACCATCACGCCATGGGGTCGAGGTACTCGCCGGCCTACCCTGGGTGACCGACACCACTGTCACACTCCTCACCGTCAACAACGGCAGCGACGCCGGGACCGCCGTCCAGAACGCTGTCGGCGTTCTCTCCGCAGCTGGAGCGGTAGTCACACCCCGCTACGCCGATGGGCGGCCCGCTCAAGTGATCGTGCAGGAAGCCGACAGCTGCGACGCCGACCTGATCGTCCTCGGGACCAGCGGTCTCATCGGCCGGGAACGACACCATTCACCCTCGATATCGGCTGAAGTAGCCCACCACACACAACGCAACGTGCTCGTCGTCCCGATGCCGTTCCAAACCGACGACACCGACCCGTCCAGCTCGTCAACTACGGGCTGAATTCACGGCGTTTTCGTCGCTGGCCACCAGATTTGACGACGACAAAATGACAATCCCAATACACATGACCACAAACCCAATAAGAGATACGGCTAGGCCAATGGCGCTGGAGTGCAGCCTTTCTTCGAAGAGAAACACTCCGATAACTCCAGCTGTCATTGGATCAAAGACCCATTGTGTTGCCGTAGCGACCACCCAAGAGCCTGTCTGAAACGCGCTGTTTAGCAGCAGAATGCCTACCACTCCTGATATCAGGAAGCCATAGAACTCCCATTGGAGGAGCACACCCACTATTCCTTTGTGTAAGAGAACGACCGTCAGCGATTTCATCAGCGCAGCCGTAACCCCCCAACTAATTCCGGCCCCCATTCCCCAAGCAGCTGCTCTTCCGGCGCCTGTCAGTCGTATTCCGATCACTGCGAGAAGCATGACTATGGCCAAGATGACGACTAGCGCAACAGCCCAATGGCGCCAGCCAACCGATTCTCGCCCTGGACTGGGGTCAGCAGCCAACGCGAATACGGCTAGGCCAACAGTGACGATTCCGGCTCCCCACCAGTCACGCCGGCGAATGCGTCGATGTGTCAACGCTGCGCTCAAGGGCAAGGCGAAAAGGAGACCTGACACCATCAACGGTTGGACAATCACTAACAGGCCTAGGTGCAAAGCGACTGCTTGCAATGTGGTTCCGGCTGCGTCGGCCAAATTCCCCAGTAGCCAGCGAGGACGTTTAATGAGAGCAACCAGCAGACCAGTGCGAAGCACTTCAGACTTAGGGCGCGCTAGAGCCTCTTCCTTCTGCAAGACAGTTCCTGCCCCCAAGAGCAAAGCCGCCATAAGCGCCAGAACTACAAACAAGCTGGTCTCCAAGTCCTGGTTGAGGATTTTGCATGACCGAATGCGCGAGGAAATTACGACCTGAAGCATAGCTGGCGGTTCGCTAAGGAAAGTGTCACCAGCCGCATGCTGAAGTGCCGCTTCTTGATGTGTGGGTTTACTCCAGATGTCTTGGTCGGCTGTTTTCCTGCAGGTTAGGTGTTTTCGTCGAACCGGCTAGTTCCCCTCTGGCTGGTTGTAGTAAGGATTGCAATCTCCAGCGGTTCGGGGATTGGCGTTTCTCCGTTGCGTGTGGAACTATTGAGTCCATTTCATCGACGAGCAGGGGAGTGGCATGGAAATTGGGATCATAGGCGCTGGAAACGTGGGGGTAAGCGCTTGCAGGTCGCTGTGTTCGAGCCGGACACAGCGTTG
>JBCKKC010000073.1:0-7314 GCA_038904395.1 Acidimicrobiia bacterium
GCTTCGTTCGGGAACTGATCAACCCTGATATCGGCGGCCCACTGACGAGCGAACGTGTCGGCGCTGGGATGCGTAGCTTCTGGCTGCGCAGCAGATTCCACCAAGAGAACGCCGCCGTATACTCGCGCTAACGCAAAGGCAAAACTTCGAGCTCCGGCCTCTCGCACTTCGGAGGAAACCGCCCCAAGAGAATCACCGAGGAAATCTAACTGATCCAAGTGAGCGTTGAGGGTTGAGGTCACGGCTGCCAAGGGTTCATGGGTAATTGCGGTGTTGAGGCGTGATCGGGCATCGTTCAGTAAAGGCTTCAGGGCATTTTCGCGGTCGATGGCCCGCAACACATCGAGGGCCAACACATTGGTTGTACCTTCCCAAATAGGCAGCACTTGAGCATCGCGCAGCAGGCGCGGCAGTCCAGTGCTTTCAACATATCCGGGGCCGCCGAATGCTTCAAGGGTCTCGCTCGCCAGTGCCACCGATTGCTTTGCGCTAAAGAGCTTTACCAGCGGTATGAGCAGTCGGAGGATCTGTTTCTCGTCTTGCATGGCCATCGCGGATTCGACTTTTCCGTAGAGCGCAGCGGCCCTGAAGGTGATGGCGAACGTGCCGGCAAGTTGGGTGGCCATGGCTGCCAGGGTGTGTGCGTGCAGTGGCAGCTCGGCGACAGGTTTGCCGAAAGCGACCCTCTTGAGGGCATAAGACCTGGCTAAAGCGAAACAGCGACGCATTCCGCCCACGGCAGCGTATGAATTATGCAGTCTGGTCAGATTCAACATGGATGCGATCTTGGCGATGCCATTGTCTGAGATGTCACCGACCGGTAGGGCCAAGGTGCCATCAAGTGTGATCTCTCCGGTTGGCAGCGCTTGTGTGCCCAACTTGTCTTTAAGTCTGTTGACAGTGATGTTGTTCCAACGCCCTTTGCCATCGTCGTCGTCGAGCTTTGTCTCGACTAAGAAGAGCGATAAGTGGTGTGGCCTCGCTTGGGCACCTTGTGGCTGCGCCAACGTCAGGGCCATATCGCTCGTAATGGCAGACGTAAACCATTTGTCACCATAGAGACGCCACTTACCATCGTCGTATCTAGCCTCGGTGGCTGTTGACCGCACATCGGAGCCACCCTCGCGTTCTGTCATCCATTGACCGGATGTCCAGGCCACCGCCGGATCGCGTGAGGTGAGACGATCAATGTACGGCTGAAAGATCTTGCCATCACCCTGATCTAACAACGTGCGGGTGGCAGCGTCAGACATGGCAACCGGGCAAAGATAGGTTGCTGAGGATGGCCCATAAAGGTAACAAAGAGCAGCCTGAATGGTTCTGGCATGTTCGCCGAACTGGCCTTCATAGGGCAGGGCAACCAGTCCATGTTGTAGGGCAATGCGGCCGAGAGCATTCCAAGCGGGACTCATCCGAATGGCGTCGATACGCTGACCCCATGCGTCGAAGGGCTCGTGCACGGGGGGATCGTATTCTGCTTGTTCGGCGAGGGTGATCATCTCGTTGGCGGCTTGAGATCCCAATTCGGTCAGGGATGGCGTATTTTCGGTCAGTATGTTGGAAGGAACGACCTGCTCGAGATAGGTGTGCAGTAACACGTCATCGAGATACTGGTTCTTGAGCGTTGGTCCACTCTGATAGAAGTTTTCTTTGGCTTGGTTAGAAGGCTCCATAATTATGGGAAGCTATCAGATTGGCAACAGCGTAGGGCCCAGAGGGAGCAAGAAGTGTCGATATTGGTTTTGGTACGTCATGGACAGTCGGAATGGAACCGGGACAATCTATTCACAGGTTGGGTGGATTCGCCTTTGACCGACAAGGGCAGGCAAGAGGCGAAGGACGCTGCCACCGAGATTAGCGACGTTGACTTTGGCCGATTGTTTACTTCCACCCTGTCTCGGGCCATCGAAACAGCGGACATCATTACCGAGGCCATAGGCCAACCGCATCTTCCCACTGCCCGAGCATGGCAAATCAACGAACGCTATTATGGCCGGTTGACTGGCCTAAACAAAGCTCAAACGATTGAAAAACACGGTGCCGAACAAGTCAAGATTTGGCGTCGATCGTTTGATATTCCGCCACCGGGTGGGGAAGCTCTTGCTGATACCGCTGCGAGGTCTATTCCATATTTTGAGGCCGATATTAAGCCGCATCTGGTTGATGGCCGAAATGTGCTTGTGGTTGCACACGGCAACTCTTTGCGATCAATCGTCATGCACATTGAAGAATTATCGAGGGAAGAAATTTTGGAGGTCGAGCTACCCACAGGACACCCCAAGCGGTACCGATTCGAGCACTCAAAATTCGAACCACTTTAGCCCAACGACGGCGAGTCTATTTACCTTGTACTTTGTTGACCGCTGCTAAGGCATCGACGAGGCCGAAGCCATAAACGTTGTTGGGCGTGCCCGATGGATCTGCTCCGCATGTCTTATCATCGATGCGATTTGCGGTTCCAGTAATGATGGCGTTGGCTCTGACCGAGGTAATTACGTTGCGGTCGGCCTCCATCATGAGGGCGAGAACGCCGCTCACGTGTGGTGTGGCCATCGATGAGCCCCAGCCATGGGCATATCCGTCTTGTCCAACTGTCGAGATGACATCGAATCCCGGAGCGACAACGTGCGGAACGATGTCTTTGGTCGTGCCCGGCCCCCGCGATGATTTGGGATCGATGTGGTTTTGGTCATCAGTTGTGCCAACACTTATTGCTTTTGCGATTTCGCTCGGATATCCGGCGGTGCCGCAATTAGATCCGGCATTACCGACGGCAAATGTGGCTACCATGCCGGCAGCAGAGCCGGCCCTGAGCGCACGCGGTGAGGATTTGATCTTCTCATCAAGTTCGTATGAGTTGTTGACGATGTGAGGACGTTTGGCGGGGTCAGGATGAGCACCCTGTAGGTTGGTCGGGGCAAGCATGAATTGAGCCGCTCCGAGGATGTCGCTTAGAGGACACGTGTCACCGATGCATCCTCTTGCAGCAATCCACGTAGCGCCGGGAGCGACTCCAATGTCGACCGGGTCGGGGCCCGGCCCGTCGCCGCCCACCATTAATCCCATCACATGCGTACCATGTTCGTTAACGTCACATGGAGCATCCGGGCATTTGCCAGATGGGTCAAACCAGTTGTAGTTGTGGTCGAACTGGCCGGTGCCGAGGTTGCCGCGATACTTGGTTACCAACTGTGGATGGTTATATTGGACCCCGGTATCGATGTTGCCGAAGACAACACCCTTGCCGGTGATTCCTTGTGCCCATACTTGGTCGGCGTGAATTGCTTGAATGTTCCAGGGCGGAGAGCTGATTTCATCCTTGGACGCTGGAATGAAGTCTTGATCAGGCGTAACGTGCGGCAGAGCGGGCTCTTGGATTACTTGAGTGACGCCAGCGAATCCAGCGATTTCATCGCTGAACTGTTTCTTAGACGTGAACACCATGGCGTTTGATATCCAGTACGAGTTGGCCTTGATGCCCTCTCGCTTAGCGAAGGCCAGTGCTTGACTCTGTGAATCGTGGGCAGTCTTCTTCAGCTGGTCGACTACGTACTGGCCACGCTGGACCCAGTCGCTAATTTGATATGCATGGCTCAGGTTGGCCTCGTTCTTGAATTCGACCAGGTACCTTCTGGGCGTATCTTTCGTCGGCTTTGTAGTTCCGGTACTACAGCCGGAAAGCGCTAGTACAAATGCCGCTAGCAGGGCAGCTAGTCGCAGCCATTTGTGGTGGATGTCGGCGATCATCAAATCCAACTCCCGCACCGTGTCAAGACAGGATTATCGTTGCCAAGGCGCCAGGCCGTTGTTATAACTTCTGCGGCCGCGTGTGGCATATGGGCCTCTCGTCTTGTGACAACTACCATCAAGGGTACCCTGGATAGATTCGAGTCGGTGCATGTTCAGCCAAGATGCAACGGCCCTGACAACGCGCTAGTTATTCCATCGCTGGCCCTTATTCTTGAGACATGGTAAAGCGTCCTACTGTTCAGATACCCAATTCGCCCGGAGTGTATTTGTTTCGGGATTCCCATGGGCGAGTTTTATATGTGGGTAAGGCCAAGTCGTTGCGGTCCCGTGTGGCGAATTATTTCGGCGATAGTTATTACTTGCCGACTCGGATCGCGGCGATGGTCGAAACTGCCGACACCTTGGATTGGCTGCTAGCAGGTAGTGAAGTGGAAGCCTTGATGCTTGAGTATTCGCTCATCAAGGCGCACCGACCCCGTTTCAATGTCCGTCTTATTGACGACAAGAGTTATCCGTATCTGGCGATCACACTTAATCAAGAATGGCCCAGACCCACGGTGATGCGGGGTCGAAAGCGCAAGGGCGTTCGCTACTTTGGTCCCTATGCGCACGCATATGCGATTCGAGAAACGTTAGATCTTCTGTTGCGAACATTTCCGGTGCGCTCATGCAGTGATGGCAAGTTTCGCCAACATGAGCGGTTGGGGCGTCCCTGTTTGTACTACGACATCGGTCGTTGCAGTGCGCCTTGCGTTGGCAATGTCGATAAGGAACGCTATGACCAGCTGGTGCAGGAGCTGATTGACTTCTTAGATGGCAACACTGAGCCGGTTCTTGCCCGCCTTGATGCTGGCATGAAAGAAGCTTCCGACGCTCTTGAATTTGAATTGGCAGCCAGACTGCGAGACCAGTTGGCGAGCGTAAAGAGGGCGAGTGAGCATCAGCAGGCCATCACGGATCGGCGCGAAGATATCGATGTTATTGGTATCTCCGGCGACAGCCTAGAGATTGCAGCTGTTGTTTTTCATGTTCGAGGCGGACGCATGACCGGTCAGCGTGGATGGATTATCGACAATGTTGCCGAGCAATCGACGGCTGAACTGCTCGAGACTATCGTGCTCGAGCTCTATGGCGACCTTGACGCAGAGTCTGGTGACGATATTCCCCGCACCGTATTGTTGCCCGAGCTACCTGCTGAGCACGACCTTTTGGGGAAGCTCCTCACCGAACGGAGGGCCGACATAAGCGACAGTCTCGTGGCTACCTCGGGCTCGGGCTCTGGTTCGACAGGCCAAGGGCCCCCGGCCCTCTCTACCACCCTCACGAGCGGAGACCCAGGGACGGCCAACTATCTGCCAGTTCGCAAGCGAGGAGGGCGTGTGCGACTTGTTGTCCCTCAGCGTGGCGCGAGAAGGTCGCTTCTGGAACAGGTAACGGCCAATGCGCAGGAGTCTTTCCGGCGGCACCGATTGAAACGGCACAGCGACCACGGCAGTCGAGCAGCAGCCCTGAATGATTTGCAAGAGGCTTTGGGGTTGCCAGAGGCCCCGCTACGCATTGAGTGTTTCGACATTTCGCAGGTGCAAGGAACTAATCCGGTTGCGTCGATGGTGGTATTTGAGGATGGGTTGGCGAAGAAGTCTGAATATCGCCGCTTTGCTATCAAGCATGTGCAAGGCCAAGATGATTTTGCCATGATGAGAGAGGCTCTAACGCGACGGTTTAAGGCCTACCTGCGTGAACGAGACTCTCACCTCACTGAAACTCAAGACGATTCCAGTCCCGGCTCGGCGGCCAGCCCGCCTCCGGAGGTACGCAAGTTTGCCTATCCTCCGGGTCTACTTATCATCGATGGCGGTAGGGGACAGCTCAACGTTGCTCTATCAGTACTGACTGAACTTGGTCTGGATTCGCAAATCCCGGCCGTGGGACTCGCTAAGCGCCTTGAGGAGCTCTACATGCCTGGCATCGCCGACACTCTGTTACTGCCAAGAGGGTCCGAGGCTTTGTATCTGGTTCAGCGTGTCAGAGATGAAGCACACCGATTCGCCATTACCTTTCACAGACAAAAGAGGGGAAAATCGATGCTGGCGTCGGTACTGGATGACATTGCGGGACTGGGTCCGGTGCGGCGCAAACAGCTCATCGGCCGGTTCGGATCCCTGGCGGCTTTATCCAACGCAAGTCTTGACGAAGTTTGTGCTTCAGGCGTACCTACCGTCGTTGCAACTGCTGTCTATGAGAAGTTGCATTCATGAGTTACGCTGGGCAACGGGAACCACTAATCCCCTTACGGGCCCTAAGGCCAATCGTCATTCCGAGTGTGCCTAAAATGATCCACAGTAATGATGTTTGAAGGTTGGCACTGTGACTAATGAGCGAGAACCAGACGAAGCAGTGATTATCACCGGACTTTCGGGAGCCGGAAGATCAACCGCTGCCGACGCGCTAGAAGATATAGGTTACTTTGTCATCGACAACATGCCGCCATCGCTCATCCTGCGAGTCATTGAACTGGCCTATACAGCCGAAGCAGAACCCCTACGAATGGCGTTGGGATGTGACATTCGCGAGGGCGCATTCCTTGAAGGCTTAGATGAGGCGTTGCGGTCACTTGTTGAACGCGGAGTCAAGGTGCAGGTCCTGTTTTGCGAAGCGTCGGATGACGTTCTTGTGAGACGATTTGATGAGAGCCGGCGACCCCATCCGCTGGCAGGACAGGAAGGGGTCAGAGAGGGCATCCAGAGAGAACGGACCATGCTGGCCGATTTGAAGTCGATTGCTGACTTCATAATTGACACCTCAGCGCTCAATGTCCACCAGCTGCGAGATCGCGTCAAGACATATTTTGCTGAGTCGGCACACACTCAACCATTACGAGTCACTGTGTATAGTTTTGGGTTCAAATATGGGCCGCCGCGTGATGCCGATTTAGTGTTTGACGTCAGATTTTTACCCAACCCACACTGGATTGATCACCTCAGGCCACTTTCTGGCAAGTCCGAGGCAGTGCGTGAGTACGTGCTCATGCGACCGGAGACAGCGGAGTTCCAAAGCCACTTATACTCTCTGATAGATTTCTTGCTGCCACACTACGTGGCAGAAGGCAAGAGCTACCTTGTGATTGCGATCGGTTGCACTGGTGGACGTCACCGGTCAGTAGCCCTGGCACAAGATTTGTCAGACCACGTTGAGAAGCTAGGATACGGCGTGACTCTTACGCACAGGGATGTAGACAACGTGCGTAAGGCCGACTAATTGACCAGCTGACTAATTGACCAGCCGACTAATTGACCAGCTGACCAGTTGGCATAGGTCTTGGGTTGCAGCCATGGTTATGTGTGATTTTGCCGGCTCTGGGGGCGAGGGATTTGAAAGCAGGTAACGGTTTGGCCGACATTAGCCCAGACATAGTAATCCGAGCGGCCCAGGAGAAAGACCCCAAGTTCGTAGCTTTGGGGGGCGGACACGGCCTGGCTACGGCGATCCGTGCGTTGAGGAATATTTCTGACGACATCACTGCGATCGTTAGTGTGAGCGATGACGGTGGTTCATCTGGTCGTC
>JBCKKC010000074.1:0-7235 GCA_038904395.1 Acidimicrobiia bacterium
GTCGTTGACTTAGCAGGCTGAAAGGCGTCCTCATCGGCGACACCAACGGAGAAGTGCAGATGTACAACTTTCCAGGTGTCGTCTTCTCGCTGCAGTACTCCGGTGAGGCGAGTTGGAAGAAAGCTTCCGTCGGGCAGCACAAAACGGGGCTCGTCAACGACGAAGCCAACGGCGCCATTGGACCAGCCTTGAAGGGTGGTGTCACCCTCAAGTGTTATGCCAGCCTGGGTAATCTCCTTTGCGTAAGCATCGATCCAGTCATTGCGGTTATCGTGTCCTTCCCCGGGCGCGCTTCCGATTGCTGACACGCCCGGACCCGATGAAATCAAAGCCCCAAACTGCTCCGGATCGTGCGCAGAGAACGTTCGGTAAAAGTCTCGCATTCCATCGCACACCGCTGCTGATTCTTGCATCAAACTCTCCCTTGACATACCAGGGTGCCCACGATTGAGATGGGCTCGGAACAATGACGAATCTAACCGAACTGCAACCATAGCGGCCCAGCCACTTGGCTGGAGTACCGGGTCGTTAGTTCTTGAATCTGCTTTAAGTCGTGTACTACGCCGCAGCAAGTGGGGCCGCATTAAAGGTGGAATTGAATCGCTTGCACCAAATAGCAACAGTCTTGTAGCTACTCAGGTCTAGATCCTGGGGAATGTCATAGTTTTGATTCCCCTGATTGCCTTTCAGTCTCGCTATCTCTTGATAGTCCTGCGCATATGCGTCACCATCTTTGACCAGTTCAGATTTTGACAGAATCACAAACAGGTCGGGGCCGTTCTCGATGTTCAGGTCTTCCAGGCGTAGCACACGGGCGCCGTTGGCCTCCTGAATTATGGCAGCGCGGCCGGTACCAGGGTGGGCCAGCTTAATGAACTCGCCGGCGCCGAGAGTTTGTGGACCGGCTGGTGCAGCCGTAGTAGGCGGGACGCTCGAGGTGACGGGTGCCTGCGATGGCGAAGTTGAAGTCGTCGTGGTCGTTTTGGCTGGACTAGGAAATGCCTCGTCAACCCGCTGGTCGATAAAAAGTTTTTGCGGCTGAAACCAGACGAGTACGAAAACAACCAAGCCAACGACCAACAACACCCCAATACCAACAATGGCTTTATGACTCTTCACGGCCTGTGTAAACTTCCCCATATTGACTCCTTGACACTCATGATCATCCCTGTGGGAGTTGTGCGCATGCAACGGCCGTTGTTCGCCGGGAAGAGAAGTCAGATATTTACGTGTCGCCTTCTTTTTCGGAGATCTACCTCTCACACTACAACATCGAGACGATGCTGCGCTCCGTCACCAGCGTCGGCGGCGGCACATGCATGGACGCGCTGCGCAGAGTCCTGTACAGTCTCGAGGCGATCTTGAGACTTCACTTTTCGCAGGAGGAAGAGATCTTCGCCACAATGAGCGGAAGGTACCGGCTAGGTTAACCAGCCGGCGTGTACTCTTAGCGCACTGACCGACACCATGCTGTCATGCAGGAGACCACCATGCTCGAGACAATCGATCTGCCAAGTCAACAGGTCGATGGTTACAAGCCATTCTCAGGTGACGAAGCGGTTGATCATCTGCGCACATTGGCCGAGCCACTTCAAGGCGCTCGCATCTTGCATCTGAATGCCACGCAATATGGTGGCGGTGTGGCAGAACTGCTTCGCTCAGAGATCCCTCTCTTTCGGGGACTCGGCCTGAAGGCTGATTGGAGCCTGATTCCCCGTAATGACCGCTTCTTCCAAGTAACCAAGGCAATTCATAATGGCCTGCAAGGAGCTCCGCAAGACCTCACTGCCGAGCAGTGGGATATCTACCTCGAATATTCGGGTGTCAACGCTCAACTGTTGGAAGAAGAATACGATCTCGTCGTAGTCCACGATCCCCAACCGGTCGCCGTACCCTCTCTGCGTGGCAAGGGCAACGCCAAGTGGATCTGGCGCTGTCACCTCGACACATCGCAGCCGAACCCTGCGATGTGGAACCGGCTGCGGAATTTCGTTGCCGAGTATGATGCGGCTGTTTTCACGTTGGGTGGATTCGTGCCCCCCGACTTGCCGGTGGACCGGGTCGAGATCATCCCGCCTGCAATTGACCCACTCAGTCCGAAAAATATCGCCATCGACTCCGATCTCACCTCAAGAGTATTAACCTGGATTGGCATCGATCTAGACCAGCCGCTCATCGCCCAAATTTCACGCTTCGACCCTTGGAAAGATCCTTTTGGAGTGATCGCCACCTACAAGCTGATCAAAGAGTCCATACCAAACGTGCAGCTCGCGCTCGTAGCCAGCATGGCCCTGGATGACCCCGAGGGGTGGGATATGTTTCGAGAAATTTCTGCCGCCGTAAAACAAGATCCTGACATTGGTTTGTACACAAACCTAACTGGCGTGAGCAACATCGAAGTCAATGCCTTCCAGCGCCACGCCAACGTTGTCATCCAAAAATCCATTCGGGAAGGATTCGGTCTCGTAGTCTCCGAAGCTCTCTGGAAGGGAACCCCCGTTGTTGCCGGCCGAGCTGGAGGCATACCACTCCAACTTCAAGATGGTGTCAGTGGCTATCTCGTGGATTCAGTCGAAGAGTGCGCCCAACGGGCACTCGAACTTCTCAAAGATCAAGTCATGGCCCGCGAAATGGGCCAAGCAGGACTTCGCCAAGTCCGCGAGCGCTTTCTTTTCCCCCGCCTATTGGCCGACGAACTTCGCCTCTACTCATCGCTACTGACCGACCACATCACCACCAAACACGGCCATGCTGGTGCTGGTCTGGCTGGCGAGTTACGCGATCCGGTTTGTGGCCTGCGCCTTAGTCCTGACACTCCGATAACAGTTACTCACAATGGTGTCACGCACTATTTCTGTTCTCAATCCTGTCGCCACCAATTCCTTGCCAACCCCCAACTCTTCTTGCGCGCTACCACAACGTGAACGGCCAGTGTGAGGCCGACGCAAAATCAGCTAGCGGCGATTTGTACGTGAAGTTTTTTGCGCCAGGTTTGGTCTAGGGACATGGTGATGGTCTGTGTGCCGGTTTTGTTGTCGATGGTGGCGTGGGGTGGGGGGATCACATCGATCTGGAGTTGGTCTGGGGTGCCAGTACCTTGAGGCTGTATGACGAGGTCTAGGTCTCGCTCTGGTGGTTGGGATGCTAGGCGTGGCGTTTGGTAGGCGAAGACAACGCTTTGGGTTTCGCCTGGTGCGATAGTGATGGGTGTGTGGAATCCTTGGGCCTCGCTCTCAAATGTGGTCCATGTTTGAGAATCAGTTTTTTTGAGCTTGGCGTTTGATGGTACATATATTGTTGCTACGCCAACGTAGGTACCTGGGGGGAGTTCTTTGTCGGTGTCGTGAGCCTGGGGTGGGGAGCCGAGCACTTCGCCAGATTGGCCCTTCGGAAGGTTGTTGCTTATTGTCAGGGTCGTGGTTATTGAGGCGGAACCGTCACGTTTGAGTCGCATCTCGTGGTGAATTTTGCGTGTGAGAAAGTAGTCAAGTTTGTTGGCGGCGTAGTTCGCTATCGATGGCATTAGATAGTGTTCTCTGTATCGGGCGAAGCTCCCGTTGGCGTTAACATCGATCACGAGACGTTCCAGGGTAGGGTCGGCCATCCACAGCTGCAGGTGATTACCCGACGCGCTTTGTGCCATGGCTCGGCCGACTAATTTGAGGTCGTGACCGCCGGTGAAGAGTTTGGTTACGGTCGCCCCCCACAGTTGGCTAAGAAATTCTTTGCGGCTATCTCCTAGCCCATATTGACCGTTCAGTAGGAAGGGCACTATGTTGTCGGCAGTGAACTCTTGATCATCTCCATCGGGTTTGATCGGGCCGACTACCTGCAAGATTGCCTTCAACGCGACCGGGTCGATGGCCAGCACGCCATCGATATGTTTGCCTGAGTCTTGCTGAAATAGTTCGGCTAACACGGAAGCTGCCACCGCATAATTGGCGGTGTATGTCACGTTTTGATAGACCCGCAGAGACCCAGACGATTCGAATTGTTCCTTCAACCAGGGGGGAGGATCTTGCACCGACTGCTTCCGACCGCCCTTTACCGTAGTAGCGCCAAGGTCAACTGTAACGTGTCCTTGGTCGACTGCCAATGTGCTTGTTGAGAGGACTGCCCCACCGTCAGCGCGTAGCTCGGCGTTATTGCGCAGAGCAACAAGATAGGTTTTTGGGTGATCATAGCCGAGTGCAGACGGAAGCAAGAGAAGCCCTGAGACTGCTTGGGTGAAGCCCGAGCGTATTGGCTCATACATTTTACCGGTGGCTACAGCAACGCCTTTAAGAGGCCCGATAGGGGGATTGGTCAGGAGTCTTTGCGCTGCTGGAGCCGCTGCATCGAGGAGCGCTTCAACGCTGCGCACCCTGTCTAACGTAGACGCAAATTTGGGGCCTAGCTGAATCGTGCCGTCGCCGATACGCAAAAGAGCGCTCCTGGCATTTTGGTCATCGAAAATATTGACTATGGAGAGGCCTCGCTCCGTAGCATCGGTCAATGCGAGTGTGACGGTCAAAATGTTGTTTGCTGCTGAGATCTGTTGCCCAGCCAATGGCATGACCTTCGCCAAGATAAGGCCAGGCGAATAATTGAGAGCAAACTGGGCCGAAGCGAGCTCCGATCGCGCCCCGCGGAGCTGCCCGCGTATACGCTCAATAGTCTTGCCCGAAGGTTGACGCTGCCCCGCCCCAGCCGGGCTACTAACAAGAGCAGTCAGCTCAACTTTGGCAGATTCGAGGCGGCCGCGGGCACTGTGGGCCTGTAAGACTATAAGCAACAGGGTTATCGCAGCGCTCAAAGCCAACGCGACAACAGAGACCACCACTACGCGGGCAATGCGAGCCAGCACAGCACTGCTAACGACCAGACGATCACCCTCGGAAGTTACAGGACGTTCCCAAGCCAACTGTTGAACAGCCGGCAAATCCATCCACTTAGGGGTTTTCGTCCACAGCGGCCGTTGCCGCTTTGTTATCGGAGCTCCGATAGGAATGTCCCCCTCTGCTCTCAATGGTCAAGAATCAGTGTCAACTATGACCTGCGAAAAGCTGCGACGGGAACTGAGGATAGCCAGCACAAAACTAGCAAAACATGGGCCGTCGGTTGGGGCGCTCACCGAGGCCACCACCGTGGATGGTCACACCCCACCCACCGAGGCGCTAGCATTATCCGGAGTGTGTTGAGAATGCGAGATCAAGCGGGGGCGGCACAATGTTCGATAGTCACCAGGCCATAACGCCGAAGGCCTTAAGAAGACTCGCTGTGACAGTAGTCACAACTCTGGCCCTGCTGGGGGGGGGGTATAGCACTTCCTGTCGCCACGTACGCATCCAAACTAGACACTATTGAAGCGGCCAGGGAGGCCCTAACAGACTTCGCTAAATGGGAACAAACCCATGATCGGTACAAAACAGCCGGCAGAGGCCTCGAGAAAGCCGCAGCCAACATCACCAACGAAAACCTCGACCTGATTCAGCAAGCGGTGCTGCAAAATGCATACAGAGACGAATTTCTCTTCTTCGGATCGTTCGCAAAACAAGCCCAAGGAATAATCCAAGACACCAAACTCGGTCCAGACAACCCAGCCGTCATCGCCGTCACCGCAACAGTGAACCTCCTCGACACCATACCCACCAACCCCCCACTCGACGGCCTCGCCAGAGCCATCGGCGGCACCCAACCCGCTCTAGTAATAGGTATAATCCCAACCCTCACCCAAACCCTAACAATCTACAGCGCCTTACTCACGGCCCAGCCCACCCCCACCCAAGCTGAGGAGGCCCTCCAAACAATTTACCTGGAAGGTAACAGCCCGGGGCTCGTTGTCGGCCAAACAAAGATACTAGTGAGCAAGCGCTTACTGGCGCTAATCGCAACGAGGCTAGGCACAAAGACCTTTCGGGGCCAGGTTAAACTCCTGTTAGACGCTATCATCGATCTCCTCAACCTCAGAACGCCCAGCGGACTCAGCATCCTCTCAGCTCGTAACCGATCAGATCTCGATGCCCTGCTGGGGCGCGTCCAGGCTGCCGCCGGCCGAAGACACGTCCCCTCGATCACCGGGGGCAAACTCTATAAGGGCCTCGACGTTCGTACCCTGGCATATGTCAAATAGACCCAGCGGCCAACCGGTCAACCTCGCTATGTCTGGTCTAGCAGAGATTCCCAGGGCCGCAACCTGACTATGATCTGCACGCGCTGGACGGGGGCTTAGCAGAATGGACGACCCGTGTGGTCGTGTTTTCGATTGTGAGCCTGCTGGTGGCCCATTTTTTCCATCGTTGCAGGTAGTCGCTCACTGCTTGAGGCGAGTGATGTTCATAGAACCGCGTCTTGATTCCTGCTACAAGGTTTGCTATTGCAGCCTTTGACAATGAAATCTTGTCGGGATGGATTCGGTAACCCAAAAAATCGAACCCATTAGCGACCCGACCGATATAGGTCTTGCTGCTTGCGATACGTAGCGCCAATCCATCTAATACTCGATACATTACTTTTATGCATCGGCGTAGCTTCCATCGGCTGTTTGTCACAGCTACGAAGTCATCCATGAATCGTATATAAGTCACACCGTTGATCCCCGAGAGGGCTGTGTCCAACGAGCGTAAATAGAGCGCCCCCAGAAACGGAGACAGAGGCGAACTCTGAGAAATGCCTTTAGATACAGCGGTGAATGTACCCCCGTAGCAGCGAGTGCGACGCAGAAACTGCCAGATCAAACCGAGGATTCCCTCATCGTCTATCAGTTCTGTGAGCTGGGCGTACAGAATCGTGTGGTCAATGGACCCGTAATAGTCGGCTATGTCAGACTTTACAACGTGAGCCTGCGGGTCAGACGTCACCGCTGCCCGGATTTTGCGTATAGCTGCTTTGGCGCCGCCGCCGCCAACTACATGACAACACTCCGGGACGAACTCTGATGCCCACAAATCGGTAAACACTATAGCGAGGGCTTTTAGCACGACAGCGTCGACTGCGGCCCACACCTCTTTCCTCTCCTACGCCTAAGGGGCTTGCCGCTGAGTTCGGGACCGGCAGTCAGATACGTGGTCGGAGCTCATACCCGCAGGCGTAGGCGCCCGCTGCCTTGTGCGCGACCCGTTCGATCTCGACCTCGGGGAGCACCTCCCGCAAGAACTCGAGCTCGGTGGTGCAGGCCTGGCCGTACCGAGACGCCACGGCCCAGATGGCGCAGCTGTGCAAGGTCATCCTGTAAGCGTCGCCGGGGAGCTTCTCGA
>JBCKKC010000075.1:0-7048 GCA_038904395.1 Acidimicrobiia bacterium
TGTGACGCCGGACTGCTCGCAGATACGTGATCCCGATTTTGGTATCTGGATCTATTTTTGTGTACTTTCCGTACTTAGAGCGCATCAGTATATTGATGGCACCCACAGCATCACGGTTGCAGGCAAAACCGCAAGCACGACACCGGTAGTTCCGGCCTTTGGGCCGGTAGCGTGTTAGGCACGCCGGACATGTTTGAGTTGAGTGATCCTCCTTTATATACTCGATCTCTGTAGAAGTCTTGTACGCCAAATATTTTTCTTGACGGCCACGGCCCCACTGTGACAATTGCTGGCGAGTGTGGCGACCAACCCGTCGCTCCTTGTTCGTTTTCTGTTCAATGCCCCGAACATCGCCTACAACAACGCGGCCAGCGTCATGATCTTCAATGAAACGTGCCGCTTTCCTGGTGACCTGATGATCAAAATCGCGTAGCGACCTTTTCGTGTCTGCTTGGGTTTTACCCATGGAGCGTTGCAGCTTACGATGTTTCCTTGACCCAGGCTTAGTGCGTGTCTGAAGCGACCTCTTTTTAGCTACAGACTTGTTCCTGCGCCGCTTTATAGAACGGCCCTCCCGACCGTTGATCACCAACACATCGATCGAGCCATCATCATTTTGCGCAGCCAAGGCCATCGGATTGATAATGCCCTCATCTATGGCAACAACATTGCCAGATTCGCCTTTCGGCTGCTGCTGGGGTGTCTGGTAAGCGATATGGAGCTCCCAGTAACGCCCGTCACGATCCCCAACACAACTTGATTTCCCCCCACAAAGACGGATGCACTAGGCAACCTGTCGCCGAATCAACAACGTGTGGCATCTTGACCGAAATTCCGGACCTGCCTCGCCCGAGCGACAAGACAAGCCTATCGTCACGTATTCGCCATCCGTAACCTCTAGAAAAACTCAGCGGCCTATAGTTCTTATGTTTCCACGGATAGCGAGCCTTGCGCCCATTACGTTTGTTTGTGCAGGTGGTCTGGATTACGTCGTAGAGGTCATACGCAATTTCTTCGGTCGTGTGAGCATGCAACGGGCGATCTTGCTGTGGAATAGAAGTCAAATGTTTACGTATATCAGTCTTTCTCGGGAATCTGTCCTCCGCCAATTCTGCACGTACCCACCCAACAACCACATTCCAAAGCCCAGCAGCAACATGGCAAGCCTCATGCGCACGCCGATAATCAACACCCGAAAGAGACACGCTGCAAATAGCAGTCCGATAAACCATGACGGCATACTACATCGGCCATAAGCAATGTCCAGGCACCCCACAAACCAATTTGGAAGGCCAGCAACCTTCGGGGCGAATGGGGTCTCCCCGGTTACGTCAAAAACCAAAAGACAGCCACACGCAAAAAAGGACGACCAAAAGCGGCCTTGACCCCTCCCTGACGGAAGGGGGTTGCGGCCGCAAGTTGCTCAAGGCCTCGAGACCGCAGCGCTTCTGCGGTCTCCTCTGACTCAGCTTGATTGAGCCGACAACCGAGAGTGGCAATTCGCACCCGAGTGGGCTGGGCATCGGTGGCCAACGCGTTTGGCCTATTCCGAAGACTTGTCGACCACACCGAGTTCTTCAAGGCGAACCAGGAATTCTTCGTCTGCCATCTCGAAGAGGAGCGACAGCGAGCGAATGTCGTCGCTGCGAATGGTTAGCAGTTTGCCGTTGAAGTCCTGGCGCTGCATCTGGATCATCGTCACATAGCGTGTGATCAACTCATACTCGGTTGTAACGAGTTCGTTAAGCCGAACAAGATCTAAGCAAACCCCGCCGTGCGTGGGCAGAATACTGCGACGGGCAGTCGAATCGATCGGCAAGAGTTGCTCGGCTGGTACCTCGTAAAACAGGGCTAGGCTGTGCAAACGTGGCACCGAAATCGAACGCTCACCGCGCTCGTAAGCACCGAGCACCGACGCCTTGAACTCTTGGTTTGACATGGCTTCAACGTCTTGCAACGACAAGCCCTTTTGCTTGCGAATGTTTCGCAAGCGCTCCCCTACCCGCTGTGCATAAGTCACGACTAACACTCACCTTTCTTCATTTCACACTTACGAATCTTCTTCAAATACTGCGCTAAAGCTACCCGCCACTATTTCGTGTGATCAAAGTGAGAACCAGGTTATTCCTGGAAACGATTCACCTTCAGTGCCCTTTGACACACTCCGTCACAAGTCAACAGGCGTTTGGTCCCGTTGGGCCAACAGCCCAACGGATGCTGCCGCCAACGCTGTTGCCACAATCGCAGCTGTCTCGGTGCGCAAAATCCTTGGCCCCATATGGGCAATCTGCCACCCACTGCTTGCGGCTGCGGCAAGCTCACTGGTGTCGAAACCACCCTCGGGACCAACAGCGATGGTCGCTGACTCTGCGTGAGTCAAAGTATCGCTTAACGAGACCTCACCCGAAGGATCAAGGATAATTCCCTGCCAACGCTCAAGTGCCTCGCCCAGAGTAACCGGATCCTCTATCTTAGGCAACCAGAAGCCTCCGCTCTGTTCTAATGCAGACTGAGTAATTGTTTCCCATCGAGTCATGCGACGCTTGAGCGCGTCCGGCCCCCAAGTCCTCTCGCTGCGCACGCAGTCCATGGGCACAATGCGAGCCACGCCCAACTCGGTGGCTTTCTCGACGACAAGATCAAGCTTGTTTGCCTTCGAAAGCCCGGGTAGAAGCGTGACCGTGCGAGGGTGCGGAGCTTGGGACCAGCTGGCCAGCTCGACCCCATCGGGCGCCAGCACACCGGAGCCATAGCCACCTGAGCCATTTGTGACGCTCACTGTTGACCCGTCGCGCATGCGCAGGACGCCACGAATATGGTGATCCACCTTGTCCGATAGAGCTAGGAGTCGACCGACGTGTGGGGAATCGACATCCAGCAAGACATGTCTTTGACGCACTTGACCCCTCACCTCTGACTTGCTCGCTGCGCTCGCAAAGCAGTAAAGCCTGGATTGCCACGCTTCGCTCGCAATGACGGCGTGGCTACATGCCGTTTACGCACACTCAGCCGTCCTTACCGGAATGCGCGTTTGATTCGATTGACTACCCCGGCGGGGCCATCAATGCTCTCGCCCCGCATGGTGGCAAGCTGACGGAGAAGCTCCTCTTGTTCGGCGTCCAAGGCCTTGGGGGTCTCGACCACCATGTTGACAACAAGGTCACCTCGACCTCCACCCTGCAGACGGGGGACGCCCCTTTTGCCGATATGGCGAGTCTCTCCGTAAACAGTCCCCGCTGGAATGTCGATCTCGAGTTCTTCATCCTCAAGTGTGGCGAAGCTGATGCTGCCACCCAAGGCTGCCGTTGTCATCGGGACTGCCATGTCGAAATGGAGATCAAAACCGTTTCTTGACCATCCGGCAGGTGGCGCACTCACCCTCAGTCGCACATACAGGTCTCCGGCAGGTGCACCCCGAACGCCGAGATCGCCTCGCCCACCCACTCGCAGTTGTGAACCATCATCGACGCCCGATGGAATACGCAGAGAGATCGACTGCATTTTGGCGGCACGCCCATCTCCACGACAATCGACACATGGCGTGGGGATCACTACACCTTGGCCGTGACAACTAGGACACTTGTGCGCCGTGACGATTTGGCCCAAGATAGTGCGCCGCACATTTTGCACTTCGCCGCGTCCGCCACAAGTGTGGCAGGCCTGCACGAGGGTGAGTGCGCCACCTGCCGGATGGTCAAGAAACGGTTTTGATCTCCATTTCGACATGGCAGTCCCGATGACAACGGCAGCCTTGGGTGGCAGCATCAGCTTCGCCACACTTGAGGATGAAGAACTCGAGATCGACATTCCAGCGGGGACTGTTTACGGAGAGACTCGCCATATCGGCAAAAGGGGCGTCCCCCGTCTGCAGGGTGGAGGTCGAGGTGACCTTGTTGTCAACATGGTGGTCGAGACCCCCAAGGCCTTGGACGCCGAACAAGAGGAGCTTCTCCGTCAGCTTGCCACCATGCGGGGCGAGAGCATTGATGGCCCCGCCGGGGTAGTCAATCGAATCAAACGCGCATTCCGGTAAGGACGGCTGAGTGTGCGTAAACGGCATGTAGCCACGCCGTCATTGCGAGCGAAGCGTGGCAATCCAGGCTTTACTGCTTTGCGAGCGCAGCGAGCAAGTCAGAGGTGAGGGGTCAAGTGCGTCAAAGACATGTCTTGCTGGATGTCGATTCCCCACACGTCGGTCGACTCCTAGCTCTATCGGACAAGGTGGATCACCATATTCGTGGCGTCCTGCGCATGCGCGACGGGTCAACAGTGAGCGTCACAAATGGCTCAGGTGGCTATGGCTCCGGTGTGCTGGCGCCCGATGGGGTCGAGCTGGCCAGCTGGTCCCAAGCTCCGCACCCTCGCACGGTCACGCTTCTACCCGGGCTTTCGAAGGCAAACAAGCTTGATCTTGTCGTCGAGAAAGCCACCGAGTTGGGCGTGGCTCGCATTGTGCCCATGGACTGCGTGCGCAGCGAGAGGACTTGGGGGCCGGACGCGCTCAAGCGTCGCATGACTCGATGGGAAACAATTACTCAGTCTGCATTAGAACAGAGCGGAGGCTTCTGGTTGCCTAAGATAGAGGATCCGGTTACTCTGGGCGAGGCACTTGAGCGTTGGCAGGGAATTATCCTTGATCCTTCGGGTGAGGTCTCGTTAAGCGATACTTTGACTCACGCAGAGTCAGCGACCATCGCTGTTGGTCCCGAGGGTGGTTTCGACACCAGTGAGCTTGCCGCAGCCGCAAGCAGTGGGTGGCAGATTGCCCATATGGGGCCAAGGATTTTGCGCACCGAGACAGCTGCGATTGTGGCAACAGCGTTGGCGGCAGCATCCGTTGGGCTGTTGGCCCAACGGGACCAAACGCCTGTTGACTTGTGACGGAGTGTGTCAAAGGGCACTGAAGGTGAATCGTTTCCAGGAATAACCTGGTTCTCACTTTGATCACACGAAATAGTGGCGGGTAGCTTTAGCGCAGTATTTGAAGAAGATTCGTAAGTGTGAAATGAAGAAAGGTGAGTGTTAGTCGTGACTTATGCACAGCGGGTAGGGGAGCGCTTGCGAAACATTCGCAAGCAAAAGGGCTTGTCGTTGCAAGACGTTGAAGCCATGTCAAACCAAGAGTTCAAGGCGTCGGTGCTCGGTGCTTACGAGCGCGGTGAGCGTTCGATTTCGGTGCCACGTTTGCACAGCCTAGCCCTGTTTTACGAGGTACCAGCCGAGCAACTCTTGCCGATCGATTCGACTGCCCGTCGCAGTATTCTGCCCACGCACGGCGGGGTTTGCTTAGATCTTGTTCGGCTTAACGAACTCGTTACAACCGAGTATGAGTTGATCACACGCTATGTGACGATGATCCAGATGCAGCGCCAGGACTTCAACGGCAAACTGCTAACCATTCGCAGCGACGACATTCGCTCGCTGTCGCTCCTCTTCGAGATGGCAGACGAAGAATTCCTGGTTCGCCTTGAAGAACTCGGTGTGGTCGACAAGTCTTCGGAATAGGCCAAACGCGTTGGCCACCGATGCCCAGCCCACTCGGGTGCGAATTGCCACTCTCGGTTGTCGGCTCAATCAAGCTGAGTCAGAGGAGACCGCAGAAGCGCTGCGGTCTCGAGGCCTTGAGCAACTTGCGGCCGCAACCCCCTTCCGTCAGGGAGGGGTCAAGGCCGCTTTTGGTCGTCCTTTTTTGCGTGTGGCTGTCTTTTGGTTTTTGACGTAACCGGGGAGACCCCATTCGCCCCGAAGGTTGCTGGCCTTCCAAATTGGTTTGTGGGGTGCCTGGACATTGCTTATGGCCGATGTAGTATGCCGTCATGGTTTATCGGACTGCTATTTGCAGCGTGTCTCTTTCGGGTGTTGATTATCGGCGTGCGCATGAGGCTTGCCATGTTGCTGCTGGGCTTTGGAATGTGGTTGTTGGGTGGGTACGTGCAGAATTGGCGGAGGACAGATTCCCGAGAAAGACTGATATACGTAAACATTTGACTTCTATTCCACAGCAAGATCGCCCGTTGCATGCTCACACGACCGAAGAAATTGCGTATGACCTCTACGACGTAATCCAGACCACCTGCACAAACAAACGTAATGGGCGCAAGGCTCGCTATCCGTGGAAACATAAGAACTATAGGCCGCTGAGTTTTTCTAGAGGTTACGGATGGCGAATACGTGACGATAGGCTTGTCTTGTCGCTCGGGCGAGGCAGGTCCGGAATTTCGGTCAAGATGCCACACGTTGTTGATTCGGCGACAGGTTGCCTAGTGCATCCGTCTTTGTGGGGGGAAATCAAGTTGTGTTGGGGATCGTGACGGGCGTTACTGGGAGCTCCATATCGCTTACCAGACACCCCAGCAGCAGCCGAAAGGCGAATCTGGCAATGTTGTTGCCATAGATGAGGGCATTATCAATCCGATGGCCTTGGCTGCGCAAAATGATGATGGCTCGATCGATGTGTTGGTGATCAACGGTCGGGAGGGCCGTTCTATAAAGCGGCGCAGGAACAAGTCTGTAGCTAAAAAGAGGTCGCTTCAGACACGCACTAAGCCTGGGTCAAGGAAACATCGTAAGCTGCAACGCTCCATGGGTAAAACCCAAGCAGACACGAAAAGGTCGCTACGCGATTTTGATCATCAGGTCACCAGGAAAGCGGCACGTTTCATTGAAGATCATGACGCTGGCCGCGTTGTTGTAGGCGATGTTCGGGGCATTGAACAGAAAACGAACAAGGAGCGACGGGTTGGTCGCCACACTCGCCAGCAATTGTCACAGTGGGGCCGTGGCCGTCAAGAAAAATATTTGGCGTACAAGACTTCTACAGAGATCGAGTATATAAAGGAGGATCACTCAACTCAAACATGTCCGGCGTGCCTAACACGCTACCGGCCCAAAGGCCGGAACTACCGGTGTCGTGCTTGCGGTTTTGCCTGCAACCGTGATGCTGTGGGTGCCATCAATATACTGATGCGCTCTAAGTACGGAAAGTACACAAAAATAGATCCAGATACCAAAATCGGGATCACGTATCTGCGAGCAGTCCGGCGTCACA
>JBCKKC010000076.1:0-7003 GCA_038904395.1 Acidimicrobiia bacterium
CTGGTCTTCTCCACGATGTCGTTGAAGACACCAAGGTCACGTTGGATGATGTTCGAGAAAAATTTGGTGATGAAGTTGCCGACATTGTCGATGGCGTTACCAAGCTTGACCGGCTGCATTTCGAATCCCACGAGGCCGCTCAAGCAGCGACGATGCGCAAGATGCTGGTGGCGATGGCCAACGACATCCGGGTGCTGGTCATCAAGCTTGCTGATCGGCTCCACAACATGCGCACCTTGGGCCCGTTGAGTGATGAAAAGCGGCGCAGAATTGCTCAAGAGACTCTCGACATTTATGCACCATTGTCGTTGCGTCTAGGTATTAGGGAAATTCGTTGGCAACTGGAAGATCTTGCTTTTGGTGAGCTGCAGCCCAAGGCATATGAAGAGATCGAAGAGATGGTGCAGCATCGTCATACTGCTCGGGAGCATGATCTAACTGAAATTGTGGTGCAGATTCAGAAGCGAATGGACCAGGCACGAATACGCGGGAATGTAATCGGTCGGCCCAAGCACTATTACTCGATTTACGAAAAGATGGTGATAGGCCGCAAGTCATTTGATGAGATTTTTGATCTCATTGGTGTTCGCATTGTGGTGGAAACGGTCAGAGATTGCTATGCGGTGTTGGGTATCGTCCACACCCTGTGGAAGCCAGTGCTGGGGCGTTTCAAGGACTACATTGCAATGCCCAAGTTCAACCTCTACCAGTCTTTGCACACGACCGTAATTGGACCTAAGGGTCGTCCGGTTGAGATCCAGATTCGGACTCGGGCCATGGATCGTACAGCCGAGTATGGTATCGCCGCTCACTGGCGATACAAAGAGAATTATCGCGGTCAGGGCGGAGCGTATACGAAGGTTGATGAACTTGCCTGGGTGGGCAGGATGATCGAACTTCAAGAAGACACCGATGATCCTCGCGAGTTCATGAAGACCCTCAAGGTCGATCTATACCAGGATGAGGTATTTATCTTCACCCCCAAGGGTGATGTGATTGCCTTGCCAGTTGGGTCAACGCCGATCGATTTCGCTTATGCCATTCACACCGAGGTTGGCCACCGCTGCATCGGATCGAAGGTGAATGGGCGCCTGGTCTCTCTCGATTCACAGATAGCTTCCGGCGATACGGTCGAGGTCTTTACCTCGAAATTGGAGGGGGCAGGGCCAAGTCGAGACTGGCTCAAAATCGTGGCGACCGCTCGGGCCAGGAACCGGATCCGTGCTTGGTTCAGCCGAGAGCGCCGCGAAGAAGCAGTCGAAAAGGGCAAGGAACAACTTAAGCGAGCGTTGCGGCGAGCTCGTCAGCCTGTGGACAAGCTTATTGGCGGCAGCGAAATTGAGGTTGCTGCTGAAGAGATGAACTATACGGATGTGGGTTCGCTCTTGGCAGCCATCGGCGAGAATCACGTTCGGGCGGAGCTTGTAGTTGATCATCTCGTCCGATTGACGACCCCCGAGAGCGAGCAGGTCTCTCTCTCGCCCGTACGGCGTTCCCCTACTCGGAGGAGCCGTTCAGCACGCGCCATCGGTGTGCATGTGGAAGGCCTTGACGACGTATTGGTCCATTTAGCTCAATGCTGTAGTCCTGAGCCGAATGATGCCATTATCGGATATGTGACTCGTGGTCGGGGAGTGTCGGTGCACCGAGCCGACTGCGCCAATGCTTACCATTTGGGCAGCGAGCCCGAACGCCTCATCGAAGTCGAGTGGGAGCATCCATCACAATCGGCCATGGTCGCCTTGATCCAGGTTGAAGCGCTAGATCGCACCGGACTCTTGACAGAAGTTACTAAGGCCCTGACCGACCACCATGTCAATATTCGTGCCGCTCAGACCGCAACTGGACATGACCAAGTTGCCGTATTGCGTTTTGAATTCGAAATCGCAGATCCGTCTCAGCTCAAGTCGCTCATGCAAGCAATTGACAACGTTGACTCGGTTTACGAAGTCATACGTGTGCAGCAAAGTCAGACGAGCGAGAAGCCCAAAACGTTCGAGAGCATCCAAGTCTGATCGTCAGGGCCAGCGATGGAATAACATAGGCGTTTGCGGCGAGCCCTAACGTTTTTCATCAGTGGACGCATACTTCAATTGGATGGCATAGAATAACCCGGTGGCAAGCGACTATTGGATAAGAAGCACCAGATGATTACCGCCCCTTTTGATTATTCACCCTTTGCCGGTTCACGATGTCTGGTGACTGGCGGCTTGGGATTCATCGGGTCCAACCTTGTTGTGCAACTCCTCGACGCTGGTGCCCATGTCACGGTAGTTGACTCTTTGGTGCCGACTCATGGCGGAAATCCACGCAATGTTCAAGACATCCCGATCGCGCCAGACATCATCGTTGCCGACATTGCCGACTATGCGGCCCTCGCAATTGTGGCGTCACGCTGTGATTTTGTTTTTAACCTTGCCGGCCAAGTAAGTCATATCGACTCCATGGAGAATCCTGTTTTTGACCTCGAAGTGAATGCCCGTAGCCATCTCGGCTTTCTTGAGCTATTACGCAGAGTCAATCCTGACGCCTCAGTCGTCTATTCTTCCACACGCCAAATCTATGGTCGTCCCAAATATGACCCGGTAGATGAGTCTCATCCTTTTTCTCCGGTGGACGTGAACGGGATTTCCAAATATGCCGGTGAGCAATATCACATTTTGTACGCTCAGACTTATGGCATGTCGATTCGGTGTTTGCGCCTGACCAACACTTATGGCCCACGCCAGCGCTTGCGGGATGATCGACAGGGGTTCTTGCCGATCTTCATTCGACGTGCCCTTGAAGATCAGCCACTGACGGTGTACGGTTCCGGGGAGCAAGTTAGGGAATGTATGCACGTGGCTGATGTAGTGACAGCCCTGTGTGCAAGTGTTCTCAACAAAGATGCTTCCGGCGAAGTTTTTAACATCAGCAGCGCCGATGCATTGGCTATGCAACAAATTGCCGAAATCATTGTTAAACATGCTGGTTCTGGCAGTGTGCAGAATATTGTTTGGCCCATCGAGCGAGCACGTATTGATATTGGTAACTATCGCGGCGATTCGTCCAAGGCCAAACGGGTATTGGGCTGGCAACCGAGCGTCGATTTTGAAACCGGAATCGACGACACTCTCGATTTTTACAGAAAGCACATCGATTGGTACCTCTGATTGACCTCAAACGGAAAGTAGCGGCATCACTGAGTGAGTATGTCGAAGCGACGAAGCGTGTCTTTGAAAGTGGGAGATTCTTGCTGGGCGCTGAAACCAGTGCCTTCGAAGGAGAATTCGCCGAATTTGTCGGCGGCCAGCACGCGGTTGCGGTCGGATCCGGGTCGGATGCGCTGCGCCTTTCGTTGGTTGCTGCGGGAGTGGGGCCTGGCGACGAGGTGATTGTGCCGGCGTTCACGGCAGTGCCGACAGCGGCTGCGGTGTGTGCCTTAGGAGCGGTGCCCGTTTTTGTCGATGTCGATGCTGATACCGCAGCTCTCGACAGCGTTGCGGCCGAGAAGGCAATTACTCAGTTGACAAAGGCCATCGTTTGTGTGCACCTGTATGGCCGGCCAGCTCAAGTGCCTGAAAGCCACCTTCGGGTGATTGAGGATGCCGCCCAGGCTCATGGTGCCTTGAATCATGGGCAGCGCCATGGCAGTTTCGCCACCGCTTACAGCTTCTATCCCACGAAGAACCTTGGCGGGGTCACCGACGGCGGTGCGATCGTAACCAGCGATGAAGCGGTCGCGGAGAGGCTGCGTCGTCTGCGTCATCATGGAATGCGCTCACAATACGTTCATGATGAGATCTCGCTGAACTCACGTATGTCCGAAGTAGACGCTGCTATTTTGCGAATCGAGCTCAACAAACTTTCGGCGGGCAACGCTAGGCGGCGCCAAATAGCCCAGCGGTATCGCGAAGCCGCTCCAAAATTGCGTTGGCAGGCCGATCATCCAGATCACGTCTATCACCTCTGCGTGGCTCGAGTTGAGAATCGCGATCGGTGGCGCAAGTCATTACCATTTACCACCGGCGTCCACTATCCTTTAGCTCTCACGGAACAGCCTGCGTATCGGCAGTTTGTTCGAGAGCCTTGCCCTAATGCCGAGGCGTGGGCAGCGGAATGCGTGTCACTACCGTGTTTTCCAGAACTTACAGACAGTGAGGTTGACGAAGTTTGTCTCGCCCTCCAGAGAGCACAAGACTAGGTGTTGATTCTCCCCTGAATCCTGCAGTCACTTCGGTGTCAGCATTTTTTCCTTGCTACAACGATGCGCCAACGATTTGTGGCTTGGTGGAGACTGTTTACCGCAGTCTTGCGGATCTATTTGTCGAATTTGAGGTCATCGTTGTTGATGATGGCTCCACTGATAATTCCCTCGAAGTACTATCCGAGCTGGCCACGCGTCTCGACAAATTACGCATCATCGAGCATGAGCAAAATCGGGGCTATGGGGGAGCTCTTCGGTCTGGCTTTGGCGCCGCTCAGTATGAGTGGGTCTTCTACACAGACGGTGATGCCCAATACGATCCGGCCGAAATTGTTGATCTGGTAAAGGAAGCGACAGCCTCTACCGACGTGGTTCAAGGCTGGAAGATGCAGCGGTCAGATCACTGGGTTCGCAAGCTGGTTGGTCGTGTCTATCATCATTTCGTGAAGCTGCTCTTTGGACTCGACGTGAGGGATGTTGACTGCGACTTCCGCCTGATCCGGCGTAGCCTGCTTGAAAGGGTTGTGTTGACTCGAAATAGTGGCGTCATTTGTGCGGAAATGATGTACCAATTCAAACAAGCTGGGGCGCGCATCACGGAAGTGCCAGTGCACCATTATCCACGTGAGTTTGGCCGCTCACAGTTCTTTCAATTGCGGCGTGTGGCCCGTTCCATTTGGGAACTGATTGCGCTTTGGGTCGACGAAGTGCTTTTGAACTCTCGTCGGCGCTCTGAGAGCGGGTTTAGGTCAGAGTGATCAGGAGTGAAGAGGGACTGTCTATGATGCCTCCCCAAGGTGATCCCGAAGCCCTTTTGACGGCCGAGGTCGAGAATGATCAAGCCGCCGATCTCGACGGGAGCCCCTCGAAGGGTTGGCCCTGGCGAGATGTCTTGCTGGCCGTCATCGTCTCTCGTGTGTCTACCCTCGGATTGGTGCTGTTGCTGCCGGTAATTTTCGGCGATTCGCCTGGTATCGGCAACGAGATCGCTCGCGGCGACTTTTTCCAGCCTTTACTCGTATGGGATGGCTCGTGGTATCGAGACATTTCTCTCTTTGGCTATTCGCATGTCTCGATGGGTCAGGCGAGTTACCCGTTCTTTCCGCTTTTGCCTGGGATCCTAGCCATATTTAGCTGGCTGGGAATGAAGGCTGAGCTGGCCGGTCCACTCGTCAATATCGCTGTCTTCACAATTGGTTTAGTTGGCGTCTATCAGTTGACAGAGCAGTTTGCATCGCGCCGAGCCGCCAGACTAGCTATATGGACATTGGCACTGTTTCCAGCAGCGACCATGTTCTCGCTTGTCTATCCATCGGCAATTCTTTTGGCGAGTTCGGTCTGGGCTTTCAACTTCGCCTATCGCGCTCGCTCTGGGAGAGGCCTTCTCAACTGGTGGCTAGCCAGTGGCTGTGCTGTCTTTGCCACTCTCGTGCGACCCAACGGGCTGGTTGTGGCAATGGCACTAGCAGTTGCTGCCTGGCCGAATTTGAAACGCATTGCCATTGTTGTCGGCCCATCTGTGGTCGCGATCGGTGCGTGGATGCTGGTCCTCTGGAGCGAGACTGGCAATCCATTCATTTTTGCGTTTTCGAAAGGCGGCTGGCACGAAGAGACGATTTGGTCAGTACTGACTCTTGAAACGACCACACGATATGTATTTTTCCATTTCTTCGTGGCCATCTTGGGTGTAGCTGTTATTTTCAAGGTGCGCAAGAGAATCCCAGCGGCCTGGATCGTTTTCGCCCTGCTCTATCTAGTCCCCTCACTGGCGCTTGGGGTCGTAGGGCTAGCTCGCTATACAAATGAATGCTTTCCCGTCTTTGTTGGGGTCGGAATGCTACTGGAGAAGTGGCGGCCCAGGTGGCGCATCGCTTACTTCGCAACATCTGCTGTCGCCCTGGGCATCTTCACGTATGGCATCATGCTCTATCGCTGGGTTCCGTAGAAGAGGAATGTTGAGCGCTGGAACCCGGGCAGCTGTCTCTGCTGGTGCAGCACCGATCTGAGCGCCAGCCTCGTGCAACGCTCAAATTCCCCCGTATCGGGGGGGCCGATATGTGACTAGGATAGGCGAGTCGGTTCATGGCATTACTCAGTACTTACCGTCCATGAACGTCTCCAGGGGCCGTAGCTCAGTTGGTAGAGCGCTTGCATGGCATGCAAGAGGTAGTGGGTTCGATCCCCATCGGCTCCACAGAATTTCATGTGCTGGTCCTTCCTAAGTTGAGTATGGATCGGAGTCTTGGGCCGTCCCTGCAACTCCCGGTTGCGCACTCGGAACTATAGCGAACGAACGTTCGGTAGCGTGGGCATGCGGCAAAAAAAGTTCCACGGTTTAGACATGGCAAATTTGTTCGCTGCATTGACCGCACGCCAACTACGCTTGCGAACATGATCGACTACGACCCCAAGGCCATTGAGAAGAAGTGGCAAAATTTCTGGCTTGAGCGCGGCACCTATTTTGCGCCTGATGATGACCCACGTCCCAAGTTCTATTCGCTAGTCATGTTCCCGTATCCATCTGGAAGTGGCCTGCATATGGGCCATGCCCGCAATTACGTTTATGGCGACCTGATCGAGCGCTACAAACGTATGCAAGGCTTCAATGTGATGAGCCCAATGGGTTGGGATGCGTTCGGTTTGCCGGCTGAAAATTATGCCATCAAGACTGGTGTCGATCCGGCTGTTACCACTAAGCAGGCCATTGGCAATATGAAAGAGCAGATGGGCAAGCTTGGTGTTGTATATGACTGGCCTCGCGAAGTCAATACGTCTGACCCGGAGTATTACCGCTGGACACAATGGATTTTTCTTCAG
>JBCKKC010000077.1:0-6998 GCA_038904395.1 Acidimicrobiia bacterium
AGTCCGTAACTTGTGTTTCCGTTGTGTGTGTCACGGACTAGGTTGCTTCGTCGCCCCAGAGCGGGCTCCTCGCAATGACGGAAAGAAGCCCACGATCCAAGCGGGACGTGAACAGTTGCGCACGATATAGGCTTGAAGATCAACCACACGATATCAAGGTCTGAAAATGGCAATCACTAAAACCAATCGACCCACTCCCCTAGCAATAGTGCACGTCACTGGCGTAGAGCCCTTGCACGATTATGTGCTGCGCCTCGAATTTGACGATGGGTCGGAGCGCATTGTGGACCTGGAAGAAGACCTGTGGGGCGAGATGTTTGAGCCGCTGCGTGACCTGTCCCTATTTCGCCAGGTCGCCGTGGATGACGAAGCGGGCACGATCGCGTGGCCCAATGGTGCCGACATGGACCCCATAGTCCTCCACGGCGACGCAGAACCCGCCCGGCTCGACAGCGACACGTAACGTAGCCATTCAGCACTATTGTCATCCTGAGGGAGGCGCTAACCGACCGTGAGGATCCAACCTGTGGCGAAGCCGCAGATCCACCTACATGTTCGATCTATTTGAATTGCTCACTGCGCTCGCAACACAGCAAAGTCTGGATCCTCACGCCCTGGCTGGCGCCAGGGCTCAGGATGACGTGGTGGGGCAGCCCCTCAGACGGTTTGGACGAGGATGGCGTCGGGGCCGAGGACGGTCTTGAGTTCTGCGTAGAGGCCGCTGCGGGCTTCGACTCGATATTCCATGCCGAGGCGCACGATCGTCTCTTTTTGGCCGTTACGCAGGTGGAGGAAGACCTGCGACTTGCCTGGGTGGCGCGACAGGGTCTCTCTTAGGCGACTGACGAGCCGCTCGGTTACTTCGGTCATCGGTAGCTGTACTCGAATGGCTCTGTCGCTGCTCTTGCCGAGATCCACCCGCTTGATTTCTAGAGCGGAAAAACGCAGGTCTTCGTCACGCACGTCAATCCGACACTTGACCAGGTAGGGCAAATCTTCTTCGATGCGTACCTCTGAGCGAGCCAGAATGCTGGGAAACACAACAACTTCGATCGCGCCTGTGTAGTCCTCGAGCTGCATGATGAGCATGCGATCGCCCTTTTTGGTCAAGCGACTCTCGGCGGTAACTACGACGCCTCCAAGCCATTTGACTTGACCATCCGGGCGGGTGTCGCGAATCTCGCTGATCGTGGCTTCGACACGCTTGCGCAGAGCGGTCTCGAAACCATTGAGTGGATGGTCAGACACATACAGCCCGAGCATCTCTTTTTCAAAACGCAATTTGGTGTTGCGCTCAAATTCAGCTTCGTTCAAGGTGGGCAGATCGCCCCGAAACATTGCGCCGGGATCGTCGGAATCACCCGAGTCACCGGCAGCAGATCCGCCTCCCAGCGTGTCAAATAGCGAGAACTGACCGGCAGCCTCCTTCTTGCGCCGCTCAAGAATCTGGTCGATGGAGTCCTCGTGGATTTGGTAGAGGCCAAGGCGAGAGTGTTGAAGGACATCAAAGGCGCCACCCTTAATGAGTGACTCAACCGTTCGCTTGTTGAGACAAGCCGGGTCAACTCGATTGCAGAAATCGAAGAAGTCGGAGAAGGGCCCACCGGCCGTACGCTCTCGAATGATTGCTTCAACGACTCCCTCACCGACGTTGCGCACGGCCGATAAGCCAAAGCTGATCGTGCCGTCCTCGACCACCGTAAAGTCGACCATCGAGTGATTTATGTCGGGCGGCAAAACGCTCAAACCCATCGCCTTCGCTTCGGCCAAATATACCGCCGGCTTGTCTTTGTCATCTTTGACGGAAGTGAGCAGCGCCGCCAGGTATTCGGCCGGATAGTGCGCCTTGAGATAGGCCGTCTGGTAGGCGATGTAGCCGTAGGCGGCTGCGTGCGCCTTGTTGAAGGCATAGTCCGCGAACGGCTCAATATGCTCGAAGAGATTGATGCCGAGGCTTTTCGGGTAGCCGCTGGCAACGGTTCCAGCAATGAACTTCTCTTTTTCAGCGGCAACGAGCTCACGGACTTTCTTACCCATCGACTTACGGAAATTATCGGCCTCGGTGGCATCGTAACCGGCAATGATGCGCGCTACATCCATAACCTGCTCTTGGTAGCAAATCACTCCATATGTTGGGCCAAGTACTTGCTCAAGATCTGCATGCAGATATTCGACCTCCCGGCGCCCATTCTTGCGCTCGGCATATTCGGTGTGCATGCCCATGCCCATTGGGCCCGGCCGATACAGCGCTACAAGAGCGATGAAGTCCTCGAAGACCGTGGGCTGCATTTGACGAATGAGAGCGCGCATCGGCGTACCTTCGAACTGAAAAACGCCCACAGTGTCAGCACGACACATCAGCTCAAAGGTTGCGGCATCATCGAGGAGAAGGTTGTCGATGTCGCATTCGCCCCCTCGAGAGGCAATCTGCTTGAGCGCATATTCGATGACTGACAGGTTTCGCAGGCCCAGAAAGTCCATCTTGAGAAGACCGATTTGTTCGACGGCTGTCATGTCGAACTGGGTGATCACATCGCGGTCTTCATTCTTGGTGATAGCGAGTGGCACATGCTCAACTAGCGGGTCACGACTGATGACGACGGCCGCGGCATGAACCCCTTCTTGGCGAACCAGACCCTCAAGGCCACGAGCCAGCTCATAAATGCGGCGCACATCGGGATCGGATTCAACCAGCTCGGCCAGCTCTTTTGACTTCTCTAGCGATTGCTCAAGATTTGGTGGGCGCCCAAACTCGGGCGGCGGCATCAGCTTTGTTATGTCATCGCCATTGCGATAGGGATAACCAAGCACTCGGGCTGCATCTCTGACAGCTTGCTTGGCCAGAATCCGGCCGAAGGTGACAACCTGGCCGACGTGATCACGACCATATTTTTCGGCAACATAGTCGATGACTTTGCCCCGATGGCGATCATCGAAATCGACATCAATATCGGGCATAGATTTGCGCCCGGGATTCAAGAAGCGTTCAAAGATCAACCCGTATTTGAGCGGATCAAGTTGAGTAATTTCCAGGCAATAGGCCACGGCAGAACCTACCGCTGATCCACGGCCAGGGCCAACACGAATGCCATTGTCACGGGCCCACTGGATGTAGTCAGCAACAACCAAGAAATAGGCTGGAAAGCCCATCTCGTCGATTACGCGCAGCTCATATTCGAGCCGCTCTTGGATCTCCGACGCAAACGATTCGCCCCACCTTTTCTTGGCCCCAACGTCCACCATTTTGCGTAACCAAGACGAATGAGTTTCACCAGCTGGCACCGGGAAATCGGGTAGCAAGTCAAGCCCTAGCTCCAGCTCAACCGATGCCCTCTCGGCAATCAAGAGAGTGTTGTCACAAGCCTCGGGATAGTCGACGAAAAGGGCCCGCATCTCGGCTGCCGATTTAATCCAGAACTGGTCTCCCTTGAATTTGAACCGGTCCGGATCGGAAATTTGTGAGCCTGTCTGGACACACAACAGCGCGTCATGCGCTTGCGCATCATGCTGATGTGTATAGTGGCTGTCGTTTGTGGCAACTAGCGGCGCTTTGAGTTTCTTTGAGATCTCAACAAGCTGCGGGTTGACCTTGGCATCCTCAGGCAAGCCGTGATCTTGCAATTCAATGAAAAAGTTTTCAACCCCGAGGATGTCCTGATATTTACTCGCAACCTCGAGTGCCGCGGAAAAGTTGCCGTCGAGCAAGCGTTGGCAAACTTCGCCACCCAAACACCCGCTCAGGACCATCAATCCGTCAGAGCGCTCTTCCAACAAGGCAAGATCCATACGGGGCTTGTAGCTGAAGCCCTCGAGGAAAGCCTGCGAAGCCACGTACATGAGGTTTTTGTAGCCCTGCTGCGTTTCGGCGAGAACCGTCAGGTGGTAGTTGTCACCCGAGTTTTTGGCCTTGTCTTGACGCCGGGGCGTGGTGGCCATGTAGGCCTCGGTGCCAAAGATTGGTGTGATCTCGGCCGCTCGAGCAGCCTTGTAAAAGTCAAAAGCGCCATACATGTTGCCGTGATCTGTCACCGCCACCGCTGGGGCACCGTCTTGTTTGGCCGCCTGCACGAGAGAGTCGACCCGTGACGCGCCGTCAAGCATCGAGTATTCGGAATGCACATGTAGATGGACGAATGGATCCGAGTTAGTCATGACTTCCTGTTTCTCATGCCTACTCCAACTTCCAGGTGTGACATCGGTGTGCCCGACCTGGCCAAGCAGCGGGGAGGGATTTCTGGCCTTCCAAACCTACCATTTGGAAACCCTTCCTCAAGGACGCGTTGGGCCAAAAGAGACCATCAAAATCACCACACATAGTGGGGCTTCCACAGCTCTGGGTGAACGTCATTCTTGAGACAGTGCGAGGACCTGGGCGGGGATACACCACATTTGCGAACTGTTCGTCTATCATAACGAGCGGTTACAAGTCAACTGGGGCGGAGTAGGGCATCCACCAGTGGGCTCATCGGGGCGTAAGCGGGGCACCTCGTTTTCACCGCGATGCTGTCACCTCAATATGGAAGTGTGATGAGCGCCAACGCAAAGAAGATAGCCACAATCATGCTTGTGGCGTTTTTGATCTACTACATAGCAACGTCGCCTGATGCTGCCGCTGCGGCAGCATCGAACCTGGGCACATGGGTCGTGCACACCGTAAGTACGATTGCCGACACAGCCATGAGTTTCCTAAGCAAACTAGTCACGTGAGGTCCAAGCCGGGAAGGGTAACCCCATCACCGGGTCAACCACAGTACATTCGTCGACGGAGGGTAATCCCAGGTCTGAGCTGGTTGCAAGATTTCTGGGATCCCTTTCGTCTAATTGAACCCCCAGAGCGCCCGCTCCTTGTTGAGCGTCCAACCGTGACGGGGTTAGTCAGTCTTTGGTTCCGCCAAATCATCACTTGTTTCGTGGCGTTCTTGCTTCTTGGGCTAGCCACCCCAGAGCGTCCTGAACCTTCCCGCATCGCTATTGTTCTTCTTTTTATTGCTGCAGCTCAGGCCCTGTTGAAGTTTGGCCAGTGGGGCCTAACTGTCTACATCATCACGAATCAGCGCATTATCCATGTTTCTGGCCTGATTCGGCGCCGCTATGCTTCGATCCCGCTCCAGATGGTCACAGATATCTCATTCACTCAGAGCATTTTTGAACGAATGTTCAATTTCGGCGTCGTTCATATCCACTCAGCTAATGAGCAGTCAGCATTCAGGGAGTTGCGCTGGTTCCACAACCCTAAGCGCTTCTACGATGAGCTCATGCTCCACATCGGGATTCGCTCCGGCTATTCGTTCCCTGAGATAGGCCAGCACGATCTTGATTCCCCACCCGGCCGTAATCCCTGGTGGAAACCGCCGTCCCAGCCCCCCAGGCGAGAAACGCCCTATGGCGAACGCAGCGTCCCCGCTAGCGGGCGTCCCCGGCCCGACCTGCCCGATGACGCCGGCTACGACGAGTCGGAAGCGCGAGACAGGCAAAGGGCTGACGAAAGCAGGCCTAGCCCCAACCAGAGAGAAATCTCTGCACAACCAGCCCTCCCCCGGCCCCAGCTGGAATTGCCACCAGCTAGCCTTGAGTCAGTGAATTCAAACCCACTGGTTGGTAAATGACTTTGCCCAAGATTTCTCGAACGCTCTTCATCAGATTGGTCGGCATTCTCGGAATTGTCGTTGGGGCAGCCGTCCTGATCGGTTGGTCCCTCAACATCTCCATACTGAAAAGCGTGTTGCCCACCGAAAACTCAATGAAGCCGAACAGCGCGATTTCTTTCATCTTGTTCGGGATTTCGTTTGTCATGTTCACTCAAGAGAGTGCCAAAGCACGCTGGGTTGGCAAAGCTTGCGCTTTGGTCGCAGCACTGATCGGCCTGGCCACACTCGTGGAATATTTGGCCGATTGGAACCTACATATTGATGAGTTGCTCTTTCGTGACGCCAGGAACGATCCAGACATCGTCCCCGGACGCATGGCCCCGCTCACAGCTATCGATATTTTGCTGATAGGAGCAGCTTTTCTCACCCTAGGGAGAAGAACCAAGGGGCGATATCACCCCGCAGAAATCATCGCCACGGTCGTGCTGGTGACGGTGACCTTGAGTATCAGCGGCTACGTTTTCGGCGTAGCCTCTTATTACGGCTTCTTCTCTTTCCCCCAAACCGCGTTGCATTCGGCACTTCTGCTGTTTTTCTTCACGTCGGCGCTAATTGCCCTCGACCATGCCGGACTCTACGAGCTTGTCACAGGCCGATATGTAGGCAGCATACTGTTGCGTCGATTGCTACCCCTTATCGCAGCCACGACTATAGTACTGGGCTGGTTGCGACTCTTTGGTCAACGGGCGGGTCTCTTTGATTCGGCGTTGGGTGTGGCCCTAATGGCTACGGCAATGTTGGTTATTGTCGCCAGCATTATTGTCATCCTCGCCGCTCACATAAATCGGATCGACATCGCCCGCTCACACATCACCGACGCACTGCGAGAGAGTGAAGAAGCGCTTATCAGCCAAAGGGATGAGCTAGCTCGATCAAACAAAGACCTCGAACAGTTCGCGTTCGTCGCATCGCACGACTTACAAGAACCCGTGCGCAAGATCTCTATCTTCACCGGCATGCTCTCAGACGACCTTGGCGACACGATAAGCGACGAGGATCGAGACTACCTCGAACGCATTGAGGGCGCATCGAAGCGTATGAAACAGCTCATAAGCGATCTATTAGCTTTCTCGAGAATTGACTTCTCCGCTGAAGTTGACATGATCGAAGCCAATGAAGTCGTAGACTCTGTCATCGACGACTTGTCCACGGAGATCACCGATAGCCAGGCTCGAATTACCCGAGATGACCTACCAAGCATCCATGGCACCAGTGGTCAGCTCCGCCAACTGTTCCAAAACCTGTTCGAAAACGCTCTCAAGTATCGCAGTGACGACCCCCCCGAGATCCACGTGTCGGCTGCCTCAGAGGGCGACTACTGGCAATTCAGTGTTAAAGATAACGGCATCG
>JBCKKC010000078.1:0-6828 GCA_038904395.1 Acidimicrobiia bacterium
CGGCACCTCACCCCGAAATCTTTAATTTTTCTCTGACTTTTCTGTGAGGGTCGCGAGCAACGACTGTGTTAGATATGAAAAGCCACGGCAACTTGACAGCCCAGGCCCGTTAGTTGTATACACTTTGTAGTGCAAATAGAAATTCGACAGATCATCGTTAGCCCTACGACTAGCGAAAACTCTGGTTCAAGCATGGCATCACCCAGTTGGACGTTGAACAGGCCATCGAGGATCCAGGCAGCGAGGCAAGATGGGACGTTGATG
This sequence comes from Acidimicrobiia bacterium, assembly GCA_038904395.1. GTDB lineage: Bacteria > Actinomycetota > Acidimicrobiia > UBA2766 > UBA2766 > JBCKKC01. The sequence continues at coordinate 265 of JBCKKC010000078.1, forward strand.
AGAGACATGGTGGACGTGTGATTGTGCGAGGGACCTGCGCTAAGGGGCTGTTGTTTAGCACTCAAACAAGTCGATCCTGAAGAGGGTAGCTGGATGGTCATTAGCGCATTTAATCCGTCAAGGGGTAGCTACGGCGAAAGAGGAGGTGATGACAGTGAGTGAAGATTTGGCTGAGGCTTGGGAGCAAGGTGATCCGGTCGAAATCAGGCGGTCAAAGGGAGACACGAGTGTTCTTTCTATTCGTGTTCAACGATCGGTTCTTGAACAATTGACGGCAGCAGGTAAACGCCAAGATTGTCCACCGACTCGTCTCGCTCGGCAATTTATTGAAGAAGGATTGGCAAGAGCAGGGGAGGATGATCCGGTGTTACTGGCGAGAGTGACGGAACGCCTATTTTCAGCGGCCACGGCTCTGAAAAGGAGCAATGCCTCTTGAGCGGAACGCGCAACGCCGTAGGTTTCTAGATGGACTCCGAGAATGTCTTGATCTCCTCGCGGTCGCGGGTGTGATGAGATGCACTGCCGCCGCCGAGGCCGATGCCCTCGAAGACGCCGGCGTCAAAGTGGGTCGCAACTCCGTCGAAGTCGCCGATCTCATCACCAGCCTCGAATAGGCATCCGTCTGGCCTTCCCAATGGTCACCATCGATCGCCCACTTGCCACGGATGGGTTTTGCTGAACTGATCGACTAGTGTTGCGCGCCCAGCAGCCGTAGTCGGGACGGGTGTAGGCCTCGCTGGTGAATGGAAACTGTTGACAACGTTCGGGATACCGTTAAGATGAGTAGTAAAAAGGAAATGGAAGACCTGGTTAGGAAGCTCCGCAAGTTGGGCTATCAGGTTGAGGATGCTGGCCGGAGATATAAAGTGCGTTGCCCGAATGGCCTCTATGTGCTGGCGAAGACTCCGAGTGCCAGCAATAGCGTCAAAAAGAGCATCAGCGGATTAAGGCGGATGGGGGTAAAAATCTGATGGACTACACAATACACATTAACGTACGGCTACCTGAAGCGACAGATCTGGACCCTGACGTGCTTTGGGATGCAATTGAATCCGTTGTGCAAGATGAGATGCCGTTCGTTGTTGAAGGCGTCGGAACAGATGCGAATGGTTGGATTGCCACGCTAGGCATACAATGTTCTGATTTGCCGAGCGTTGAGTCAGTCGCTGAATTGGTTGAAGCATCGTCCAAAAAAGCTGGTCTGCCCAAAGGACAAATCTCGAAAATTGGCATACTCGATGAGGGCCAACTAGACAGCGAACACGAAGCCGGGGCTTTCCCTGATCTTGTTGGTGTGTCAGAGATAGGCGACATTCTCGGAGTGTCAAGGCAGCGGGCATCTGAGCTAACTCGGCATAAGGGATTCCCTGAACCAGTAGCTTCGCTCAAAGCTGGTCCCGTTTGGACAGCTTGGGTAGTAAAAGACTGGAACGAGAATCGAAGGAAACTACGAGGCGGACGCCCACCCAAAAGCAACTCCCGTTCTCTTGTCCGTGCCGTCGGCTAGCAGATGCATCAATGCGAAGTCGCCGACCTCATCGTCAGCCTGGTCTAAGTATCACCTGCCCAGCCGTGGGGGACGTGGATCGTGGCCGCCGTCGCCGTCATTGAGCGCCCTCGGTTTTGGCATGGAGCGGCTGGCCTGGGACGTGTATGGTTAATGATTCGTTGATTTTTCCGGTCACGGCACAGAGAAAGAACTCGATCACCGACTTGCAAAAGATAGTCTTGTCCGCACTAATTGCGTGGTGCTTGGAGGTCGGTTTGATTTGTGCCAATCGATTCAGAAGTGTGGTGGGATGCTAGCGGACGGGGATCTGGCAGAAGTAGTCGACGCACCTGAGCTGGCGAATGAGACGTCGGGGGCACCCAAGCGAACCGGCTCCTCGAAGAGGTGGCGGATTGGGGGCCTAGCCGCTCTTTTTTCTGGCCTCACGTGGTGGATGTTGCGGCCCAAGTTGGGCAAACCCTTAACGTCGTTCATGGTTTTTGCCGACAGCGACATGATCACGTGGACTCTGCTTTGGGAGAAGCACGTACTACTTACTAACCCGCTTGGTTTTTTTAACGGCCCTATCTTCTGGCCGCAGCATTGGACTATCACATATTCCGAACCATTCATCGGGCTCGTTTTGCCTTTTGCCTTCTTGGAGTCCATCACTGGACACTGGCAGTTCGCGATGACTGGAATCGTAGTTGGCGGTGTAATACTGAACCTGGCTGCTACGTATTCGTTAGTGAAGTGGCTAACCGGTCGTGTAGATGCCGCCCTCGTTTCGGCAGTAGCTTTCTCATTCAGCAGCTTCACTTTTGCTCATTTGGTCCATGTGCAATTTAGTGTCCTAGGGCTCGTTCCGCTTGGGTTTCTGCTTCTCTTCAAGCTGTTTGATAAGCCCACATGGCCGAATACGGTGTGGCTCAGTTTGACCTCGATCGCACTAATTGTTACTTGCCTCTACCTAGGTGTTCTCTACCTCCTACTCGTCGGCCTGATGATTGTCGCTTACTTGATTACGACGAGGTTCTCAATAGGTAAGGCCCGAACCGTTCACCTCATCACCTTCGTTGGGGCGACGCTCTTGGGTTCGTCTCCGGTGTTAGTTGTTTATGGCTTTGCCGGAAATCCGTCGAGAGCAGTCTTTCCGGAGTGGAATTTTGTGTTGGCGGATTTTGCCCACCCTTACAAAGTTTGGTCCTTCTACATCGGGTTGATCAAGCCGTCGTCCTCGAGCGTTGAGAATATGTTCTTCATCGGTGTTGTTGCCATGGCATTGGCTTTCGTAGGTGCAATAGTCTTGATGGTTCGCTTTGTGCGGCGGCGGGCAACCACCTCAGGAGATAGTTACGGCAAGACGTTAGAAAGCTCACGACAACCGGTTCTAAGGGCACCCTATTTCGGCTTCCTGATGATGGCCGGTGCAGTTTCACTTATCTTGGCGTTCGGCGATTTCGGTGCTCTCAGTCCGTTCGGGATATTGCATAAGCACGTGCCTGGATTTGGTGGAATCCGTGTGCCGGCAAGGTTCGCAATTGTGAGCCTGTTATCTCTTGCTACGTTGAGCGGAGTTGGCTATTCGTTCTGCGTGCGCCGATCCCTCAGACTGCCCACAAGAGCCATAATTTGTGGTTTGGTGATCGCAGCAATATGTGTCGAGCTCGGCGGATTTTCAGGGTGGCCGGGTTGGTCATCAGCTACCCAAGAAAGCAGGGCAAACACTAAAGTCTACGAGAGGATATCCATGTTGCCTGCTGGGGCTGTTTTGGAATTGCCGACTTCTGAGGGTCCTATATCGGTTGCCGTGGACGCCCGTCGCATGCGTATGGCTACTGCGGATTGGCATCCTAGGGTAAATGGATATTCTGGCTATTTCCCTAAGCGCTACTTCGAGTTCATGGCGACTTTGAATCAGTTTCCATCGGAGGCTGCGCTTGATCTTGCCCGTGAATTGCGGATTCGTTACGTCATCGTGCATACCGAAAAACTGGACTCAATCGAGCAACTACTGGGTGAACAGCGTGTCTACAAGCCTGAAGAAATCGCTGCCATAGTGCGAAACCTGCCCCCGCAAGCCACAGTTGAGCATGTCGGGAACTCGTATCTCATCGACTTGCATCCCGTTGTTGCGAAGTAGCGGCCTGCCTCCAGCCACTGGAACGACTAGCTGAGGCTAACGAAACGTAATTCGGTCATTTCGGCGATGGCGTACGCGGGGCCTTCGCGGGTGTTGCCGGAATCCTTGATGCCGCCGTAGGGTTGCTGGTCGGCACGGAATGTGGGGACATCGTTGATAATGACGCCACCGAATTCGAGCTTGCGAGCTGCCTTCAACGCATGGCCCAGTTCGCCAGTGAAGAGCCCCGCCTGCAGCCCGAGCTCACTGTCGTTGGCCATCCGAATTGCGTCATCCAGTGACTCGAATGTTGTCACCGTGACAAGTGGGCCAAAGACCTCCTGGCAGTGGACTTTGGCTGTTGGGTCAACTTGGCTGAGGACGGTTGGCATCAGCACTCCGGTGTCATTGTCGAGCTCACCACCGGCCAGTACTTTGGCTCCTTGCTGGGTGGCCTCCTCAATCCAGGCAACGACTCGATCGCGTTCGCCCATTGTGATCAATTGACTGACATCGGTCGACTCGTCCTCGGGGTCGCCAACTTTGAGGGCTTGGACTTGCTCAAGAAAGCTGGCCAGAAACTGAGGCTCGATGCTTTCGTGCACGTAGATCCGTTGCGTCGAGATGCAACTTTGTCCGCCATGCGCGAAAGCGCCGAAGGCGGCCCGGTGTGCCGCCTTCTCGTAATCGCCGGTGGCATCGATGATCAAGGGAGAATTGGACCCGAGCTCGAGGGACACCTTTTTCTTGGGTGATCGGGCGGGGATAGCCCAACCGACGGCAGCTGAACCAGTAAAGGTGACATATTGGATATCGGGATGCGTGACTAGATAGTCACCAACTGCTCCGCCCGGCCCGGTCACGACATTGATAAAACCATCCGGCACTCCGGCTTCAACGAGGATCTTGGCCAGGTTGATCGCAGACAGCGGGGTAGCTGATGCCGGTTTGAGCACGACCGGAGCGCCAGCAGCGATCGCCGGCCCCAGCTTGTGGGCGACCAGATTCAAGGGAAAATTGAATGGCGAAATCGCTGCTACAACTCCGATTGGCATACGTAACGCAAAACCGATCCTGCCAGCGCCGGCCGCAGAAGCATCCATCGGAACCATTTCGCCCGCCAGCTTGCGGCACTCTGCGGCACAAAAACGCAAAGTCGATGCGCCCCGTTGGGCCTCCAGACGAGCAGTGCGGATCGGCTTCGCAGCCTCGATACAGATCGTGCGGGCTAGATTTTCGATGCGCTCGTCGATCAGCACCGCAGCTCTGTCCAGTACTGTCGCCCGCTCAAACTGAGGCCATTCCTCTGATAATGCCCGCTTGGCAGCAGCCACAGCGGCATCAACCTCTTTCGGGCCGCATTTGGGAACCTCACCGATAGGCTGGCCCGAAAAGGGATTGTTAACAACGAGAGGTGAGGTGTCGAGGTCGGCTGCGTTGAGCCAGCGACCGTCGATGAGAACAGGCCAATGGGACGGAATCTGTTTAGTAGGTGAGTTCGCCATAGCAGTGAGCTTATCTCAGGCTTGGTGTCGATTCTGCCGGCGCATCGGGGCTAGCTTTTGGCCTTCGGGTTTGATAGCCCCACATGCATCCATGACATCTGATGACACGACGGACACCGGATGTACCGAGAGTTATGCATGACCGGAAGCCACAGAAATATGGGCAGATGTGCCATAACGATCTGTGTCAAGCTGACCGGACTCGACTGCTTGCAGCGGGAACAGTCGGCGTGAAGCCGTGACTTGCCTGGCTCGGTCGGGATGCCGTTGAAAAATATGTGGCGACCGTAAGGGTCTTTGCGTGGATCGCGGCGCTTCTCGAGCTCGGCTTCGATCACATCGTTGGGGCTTTGAACTGGCATCGAGCTACCTTTCCTCCTTCTCCGCAATCTCGATATGAGGGGGACAAGGCATTCTAAGTTAAGTTTTCAAAAACTGTAGTCACTTCGGTTGGCGCGATGCTCCGGCCGAGGTGACAGGTCGAGGATTGCTCGCCCTGACTGCACCTACTCCAACGGGCTCACGATTCCTGGAATCGATCGATCCATTGGAATTCATTTCACGCATCTCGTTGGCCAGATCTGACACATCGACCTGAGGCGAAAGCGGCCTGGCAGCACCAACGGGCGTCGGCTCACCTGAATCGACGGTAACTGTGGTTAGCTCGGCCAGATCCTTACGCTTCGTCTTGGGGTTACCCCAATGGCGCAACTTCTTGGCGATCTCTCTATAGGCAACAGCCCCTGGAGCCTTCGGTGCCAAGTCAAAAATCGTCTCGCCAGCGTCTGGGGCTTCAGCAAACCGGATACTCTTGCGAATCGGCGGGTCGATAAATTCAAGGCCGAAGCGCTCGGTCACGTTAGCGAGAATCTGATGGGTGTGATGGGCTCTCGGATCGAAAAGAGTCGCGATGACTCCACGCACCACCAAGTTTGGATTCGTGAACGACTTAACGTCTTCGATTGTCTCGAGCAACTGGCTCATGCCACGCTGACTCAATGACTCGCACTGCAACGGAATGACAACCTCGTCAGAAGCCGTCAAGGCGTTGATAGTGAGCACGCCAAGGGAAGGCGGGCAGTCGATGACCACGACGTCGTAAGCATCTTGAATCTTGCGCAAAGCCTTAGCCAACGCAAACTCACGCCCGGTCTTGGTGAGCAGAAAAGCTTCAGATCCGGCCAGGTCAATCGTTGCCGCAGCCACATGACAACCGTGTGCTTCCCAAAGAATGTCAACCATGCTGGCCCGGCCGACAAGGACATCATGTAATGAAATAGGCAACTCTTCGGGGTCGATCCCCAACGAATACGTGAGCGCTGCCTGGGGATCGCAATCGATCAGCAAGACCCGATCGCCTTGCTCAGCCCAAGCTGCCCCAAGAGAGATGGCCGATGTAGTTTTGGCGACTCCGCCTTTTTGATTAGCTAAAGCTAGGACTGGCATGG
>JBCKKC010000079.1:0-6013 GCA_038904395.1 Acidimicrobiia bacterium
GAGAGCGGATAGGTTCAGCTTGGGGCGAGATCGCCAGGGTGAAGAAACGGACAAAGATAGCCTCCATCCCCCACCCACGAAAAGAGAGAGCGGATAGGATCAGCTAGAGGCGAATGGTTGTTATGTCATCTCGCAGCTTGACGTCGTTCAGTGATTCGCACGCTTCTACATCGGTTACGAAAGTGAGGTTGCCTGCGACCGGAGCTATTGACCGTACTGGATGGTCAGCGACTGAAGCATCGTATGCCAGAGCCCCTGCTAAAGCGCCTGCTTTGAGCGACCCGGCTGTCAAGATAAACACATGGCTAGCAGCGTTGAATATTCTGGGCGTCAGTGTGATGCGTGGGGTGGGCGCAAAGGGAGGCGATACAGCCGTAACCAGGGAGGTATTGCTAATGGCCTCTTCGTTTCCAGGGAAGAGCGACGCAGCGTGACCATCGGGCCCAAGGCCTAGCAAAACGCAGTCAAGTTTGGGGACCCCGCCCGGGCCGGTAGGCAGTAGTGAAGTGAGGGTAGCCGCATAGGTTGCAGAGTCTTTGTTGATGTCTCCAGATTCGGTCGGAATCGGATGTACGTTGCGGGGGGCGATGAGTACTCGATCAAGCAAGCTTTCCCGTATCATGCGGTAGTTGCTGCGTGGATCCCTCGGTGGCACACATCGTTCGTCGCTTAAGAACGCAACAATCTTGGACCAGTCGACTCTGGCCCGCCACAGCGGCGATGCGAGCAGTTCGTAGAGTCCTCTGGGTGTGGCTCCACCAGCGAAGGAAATTGACATTGACCTTTGCGCCGATATGGTGTCGCGCGTGAGCTTTACCAATTCATCGGCCATCCAGCGCGTTGCCCTGGGCAGTGTTGCTCCTACCACGAGACGTACTTCTTGCACTGCTGCCTTCCCCACCATAATTTCCGATCACCCCTAAAGCAAGGTGGTCTCCTCTGTGCGCCCACAATAGTAAGGCTGCGCCGGTCGATTCTCGTTAAATTCGACACTTGTGAAATTCCGCCTGGCATTGGTAGGGGCTGGAAATGTACGAAGGGACTCTGAAGTGGGTGGGCCGTAGTTGCGTCAGCTGGGCGACCGCAAGAAGCTTCTAGTGGTGCTTGAGAGATGAAAGGCAGCACAGGCCCGGCTTGCCCGGGCCGGACGAGAGGGAACGCGCCGCAAGAGCATTTAAAACCTCAGCCAAAAACACTAAGGTGAGCGCAGCGAACCTGTTTTTGGCTGAATGAAAAGGAGAGAATCAATGGCTTTAGGTGCCCCGCGTCGTTCGTGCTTGTCGGTGCCGGGATCTAGCGAGAAAATGCTGTCGAAGGCCCCCTCGCTGCCACAGGATCAGTGTTTCTTGGACCTCGAAGACTCTGTGGCCCCACTTGAGAAGGAAGCCGCCCGGAACCTTGTCATCAAGGCCATCAACGATCAGGATTGGGGCACGAAAACACTAGGCGTGCGTGTCAACGCTTGGGACACGAAATACACATATCGAGATGTAGCAACCGTCGTCGAGGGTGCCGGCGAGCGTCTCGATTTCATCATGCTACCGAAGGTGCAAACCGCCTCTGAGGTGCGAGCTCTCGACATGATGTTGACCCAGATCGAAACGACGATGCAGATTGGCAGTCGCATCGGCATTGAAGCCCAGATTGAAAACGCCAAGGGGCTTGTCAATGTTGATGAGATTTGTGCAGCGTCTGACCGGTTGGAAGCGGTAATTTTTGGCCCCGGCGATTTTGCGGCCAGTTTGGGCATGCCGCACCTGACTGTTGGCGAAATGCAAGACGCATCTTATCCGGGCGACCACTGGCATTATGTCTTGATGCGTATCCTCATGGCAGGCCGTGCAAATAACTTGCAAGTCATCGATGGGCCGTATGCCCAAATCCGTGACCTCGATGGCTTCCGAACAGTTTCCGTACGGGCGCAAACGCTTGGCTTTGATGGCAAGTGGGCCCTAAATCCGGCGCAAGTCGACATTCTCAACGACGTATTCACTCCGTCGCAAGCGGCCTTTGAACGTGCGCAAGATATTCTTTCGGCCTATCGCCAGGCGACCCAGGTCGATCGAGTGGGTGCTGTCATGTTCAACGACGAGATGATTGACGAGGCCACGCGCAAGATGGCTGAAAAGGTTTCAGCCAAAGGCCTGGCAGCGGGACTGAAATACGCCGGTCGCACAGAGAGAGAATCCAGCAATTGACTGGCGCTGGTTCAACACCCGAGGTACCCCAGGCTCAGCCTGCTCAAGGCCTATTGGCCCAAGTGGTGGAGCGCTCCGAGCAGCTCTTGAATCTCAGCCTCACTTATGTGGCAAGTGAATCAACGACTGGTCCGGCATCTGATCGGATTGACCTAGACCGCATGGATACCCATCAGGTAATCTGCTATGACCTGGCTTATCTGTCAGCAGCGGTGTCGGGTGCTCGGCACATGTTGAAATACGCCGCGCTGGGTGAAGCCGAAGAGCTGCTTGCTCGTGCCTATACGGCTGATGTGATTGTCGATTTACGATCTCGACTCGACGGGCGTTGGGCCGATTTCGGGATTGACACGGCCCAATTTGAAGCGACGGTCGGTGCGCCCGATGTTGAGGAGTTTCTGGCGGATGCTCGCTCAATGGAAACTGTTGAAAATGTGATCAAGGCCGCCCGCGAAACTACTCCCGTCGGTGGTCCTACCCATCTCAACGAAGACTTCACACTTATGGCTGAGACGTTTCGCCGCTTTGGCGAGAGCGAAATCGCTCCTCGGGCCGAAGAAATCCACCGCCACAACGCTGACGTCCCTGAAGACATTATTCACGGAGTTGCCGAATTAGGGTGTTTTGGTCTCACCATCCCTGAGCAATACGGGGGATTCGCCACTGAAGACACTGACCACACTATGGCGATGGTCATTGCCACCGAACAGCTCACGTGGGCAGCCTTGGCCCCTGGTGGGGCCTTAATCACCCGTCCCGAGATCTTGACAAAGGCACTGGTCAATTACGGTACTGAAGTGCAGAAGAAGCACTGGCTACCACGTATTGCCTCGGGCGAGATCATGGTGGGCGTTGCCGTCACCGAACCTGACTATGGCTCAGATGTTGCCAACATCAAGACCAAGGCGCTTCGGGCCAGTGACGAAAGTGGCTGGTATATCAGCGGGGTCAAGACCTGGTGCACCTTTGCGGGCCGTGCCGACATCCTCATGCTGCTGGCCCGAACCGGTCAGCCCGAAGACAAACATAAAGGGCTCAGCCTCTTCATTGTGCCCAAGACGCCACAACCAGGTCACTCTTTCGCCCAAACACAAGACAATGCTGCTGGTGTGGGGGCTATCGAGGGTCGGGCGATTGACACGATCGGTTATCGTGGACTGCATTCGTTTGAGGTATCTTTCGACAATTGGTTCGTCTCAGACGACAGTCTCGTCGGAGGCCCAGACGGCCTAGGCAAAGGTTTCTACATGCAGATGGATGCCTTCGCTAACGGTCGGTTGCAAACTGCCGCTCGGGCAGTAGGTCTGATGCAAGCCGCCTTTGAAAAGGCCCTGACCTACTCTCAGGAGCGGGTTGTTTTTGGCAAGCCAATCTTTGACTATCAATTGACGAAGGCCAAATTGGCGCGAATGGCTTGGCTGATCCAAGCCTGCCGTCAGTACACCTACTCTGTGGCTGCACTCTTGTCTGCCGATGATCCGCACGGTCAACTCGAAGCGTCAATGGTTAAGCTGTTTGCGTGCCGAGGAGCCGAATGGGTGACACGTGAGGCAATGCAGATCCATGGCGGTATGGGATATGCCGAAGAATTTGATGTAAGCCGCTACTTTGTTGACGCGCGAGTGCTGTCCATTTTTGAAGGGGCGGAAGAGACGCTGGCCCTGCGAGTAGTAATCCGGGGCTTGCTGGCAAATGCATTAGCGCAGCGTAGTTGACCAAGGAGATTCGAAAGACATGCCTAGTACATCCGATGTATTCCTACCAATGCCAGATGAAAAGAACAAGGGAACTTCTGGGCGCTTTGGCCGTTACTTTGAGGACTTTGAGGTCGGCGATATTTACAAGGCGTGGCCTGGCAAGACCATCACTGAAGCCGATGATCATCTCTTTTGCATGATCACAATGAATCATCACCCGCTTCATACCGATGCTAACTACGCGGAGCACGCAACCCAGTTTGGCAAGAACGTTGTGGTTGGTAATTTGATCTACTCGCTGGCGTTGGGTATGACAGTCCCTGATGTATCAGGCAAGGCAATCGCCAATCTTGAAGTGGAAAATCTAAAGCACACAGCACCAACGTTCCATGGCGACACCATCTATGCATCCACTGAAGTCCTGGAGAAGACTCCCTCTAAGTCCAAGAACGATCGAGGCGTGGTAAAGGTGAGAACTACTGCTACTAATCAGCGTGGTGAAATCGTGTGCGAATTCGTCAGGAAGGTACTCGTACCAAAACGGTAGCCATTCAGCCCTCTCGTCATCCTGAGGGAGGCGCCATCCTTCGGGGTGACCGGGGTGTCCCCGGTGCCACCTGCGGCGAAGCCGCAGTCCTACACGTAGATTTGATCCATCGAATTGGTGTGAGCCGTGAATGGTTACCGCCATCATGGGTAGTGAACCGTCAGGTCTTGAAGCTCCATGTTCCTCCCCAGCGACCGCGCACTAAATCGAGGTGTTAGGTACTACTATCGCAGGACTAGCGATATCCCGCTCCGTCGACAGAACCCAGGGGGTGAACGGGTCTTACCCGTTTTGAATTGAATTTACGAGAAGAGGCTCTTGCATTCCACGTGGGTGGAAAAATTGGTACCGGCATAACGAAACCGATCGTTACCCTCGATGACCTATCGCTGGCATATACGCCTGGTGTCGGGCTTATCTCGAGCGAAATTGCTGCCTACCCAGAAACTGTCTGGCAATACACGGGCCGGGCCAACTCAGTGGCGGTAGTTACCGATGGTACTGCGGTCCTGGGTTTGGGCGACATTGGGCCAGAGGCGGCGCTTCCGGTTATGGAAGGCAAAGCAGTCCTCTTTAAGCACTTGGCTGGGGTAGATGCTTATCCGATCTGCCTCGATGTGCATGGAACCGATGAAATTATTGACGTAGTCAAGGCGATTGCGCCAACCTTTGGTGGCATTAATCTTGAAGATATTTCTGCCCCGCGTTGTTTTGAGATTGAGCAACGGCTCGCCGACGCGCTTGATATACCGGTATTCCACGACGATCAGCATGGAACGGCAATCGTGGCGCTGGCAGCTCTCATCAATGCAAGCAAAGTGGTGGGGAAGAAGTTTGCCGATTTGAAGGTTGCCATTCTTGGCATCGGCGCAGCCGGAGTTGCTGTTGCCCGCCTCATGCACTACGTGGGAATTCGCAATATAGTCGGTGTTGACCGAGCCGGAGTGTTGCACCGAGGGCGCCAGGATGCTCTCAGCGATCAAAAACGTTGGTTCGCCGAGACTGCTAACCCATTTCAAGTCACGGGCGCTATCGAGCATGCTCTCGTTGACAGCGATGTGTTTGTCGGAGTCTCCGGGCCCGGACTTGTCAAACCAGAATGGTTAGCCGGTATGGCCCAAGATGCAATCGTGTTCGCAATGGCGAACCCTGTGCCCGAAATCATGCCCGAAGATGTGCCCGACAACGTGGCGGTAATGGCCACCGGACGCTCGGACTATCCAAATCAGATCAACAACGTTCTAGCATTCCCAGGAATCTTCAGAGGTCTCTTAGACGCTCGTGCCCACCGGGTCGACGACGAAATGAAAGTGGCCGCCGCCAAAGCAATTGCCGATGCCGTACCCGAGAGTGTCCTGTCGGCTCAATGCATTATCCCCGGCGTCTTCGACGAAGCCGTCGCCCCCTCTGTCGCCGCCGCCGTCCGCCGCCAATATTTGAGCCCGAAGTCGAGCTAACTTGCCGGACTTGAAGCGCTCGCTACGCTCGCAATGACGAGAAGTGGTGTTATGAATATGATGCGGCCCCCGGGAATGTTGCGGCGTTAGCCGCAGTCAATATCCCCCCTGGCG
>JBCKKC010000080.1:0-5968 GCA_038904395.1 Acidimicrobiia bacterium
GAACATAACTATGAACGTTTCGCACCCCAGAGTCCGGGCGGTGTAGCCGATTCGGCAGCCGGTATCCGCGAGTTCGTTGTCGGGACGGGGGGTAAGTCGCACTATGACTTTGCCACTCCGCTGCCGACTTCCGAGGTGCGCGACAACTCAACATTTGGCGTGTTGGAGTTGACCTTGAAGCCGACCTCATATGACTGGCAGTTTGTCCCAGAAGCCGGCAAGACGTTTACGGATTCGGGCTCCGGGACTTGCCACTAGACATGAATCGCTGAAGCATCAAACGTCTGCGCTAGCCGCTTGGGGGCTGTGGCCGATCCCAACCGTATGCCCTGTAGATGCAGTCCCGATCAGCGGTCAGGCGATCTGACTGTTCACGTTGTGCTCTCAATCGATCTTCCGATGCACCAAAGTTTGTATCAGGATGAAGAGGCAACCAGCCGCGGCGAAAGGCCCTATCGACTTCGTCGCGCTGGGGCTGAGCGTTGGGGGCTAAGCCCAAATTGGTGAGAGCTGTTCCAAGTGCCTCGGGCCGTACACGATTGGGTCTTTGACGTGGGTTCTGTTGCTCAGGGTCAGGTATAAAGTTTGGATCGGGGCCTGCGGCATCTCCGTCGGCGAAGTTATGTTGGCTTGGAGCTGCACCTGTCGGGCTATACCTCTGCTGGTCTTGAGACGCACTGTCGTTACGTGGAGCGGGCCGGCTTCCCATAGCTTCGAAAGGCGACCTTTCGAAGACTTTGTAGGGAAAACGATCCCTTGCGCTATTGAGAAGCTCCCGGATGTCAGTGCATCCGTGTGCACTACCAAGGTTTTCGATTTGACCAATCGTAATCATGCAGTTTTCTCGGATATGGTCAGCTACCGATTGCGTGGCGGCTTGGTATCTTCTTTCGGCTGTGTCCACCTGTCCCGGAAACGCTTGACGCATCATGTCCGCTAGATAGTCTGCACGAATTCCGTGTCTTGCGGCGATCGCATCTAACTCTTCCCGAGCGACCCGTCCCCGTGTGTTCAAAATCATTTTCGTCGTGGCCTCGTCCATGGCTGCACGCTCTGCATCGACCACACCGCTCTCTCGGCCACAGCATCCCCCGGCATTAGCTGGGACCGATACGACCTGGGCGGCGATGAGCGCGCATACGATATCCACGAGGCCGGCTACGACTCGCTGAGTGATGAGAATTATTCGTTGTGGTGTAGCAATTTGGGGCATGTCTTACCTGGCAAAGGGTCTGTGAACTTTCATAACACGATAGATCTCGTAGCTACTGAACATATGCACAGATCCTTAAAATACCCTGAGCGCTGCGCCGCGATTTGGTGCAATGACGTCCCCCGGGTGGCTGCGACCTTGGAGGCTTAGGGCTGTGCTTCATGGTGGCAATTGCTGAGGTCCGACAGAGAGCACAATTGCGCGATGCGGAAGCTGGGGTCGAAACGCTTGCATGCCCGACTTCCGCTAGGTAAGGCCAGGTATTAGCGCACTAAGTATTTCACATTCGTATCGAGGTTGCTTGTGCCTTCAGGGGTCGTGACAATGACGGGGTATTGGCCGGGTGGGCGTTGCGGAATCTCAACTGTGATCTCAGTGTCGGTAGGGGGCGGGTTAGAGAGAATGCGTACTAACCCCCCGATAGTTACGGAGTGAGCGCCATTCAAACGGGTTCCAGTAATAGTCGCTCGACCCCCGGCGGCGGGACCGGATGTGGGATTGGTGCTCGTCACGACAGGGCCGGTGAAATCGTAGGCATTTACGTTATCGCGTAATAGGCTGCTGGGGCCCCAGGGGCCGACAACTTCAACGAAGCTCGGGCCGACTTGGATGGCTGTGTCGGGAACAGCATCGATCTGCGAGTTGGAAACTACGGTGAACCTCACAGCGGGTTTGCCACCGAATCTGACTACCTTGGTGGCATCCAAGCCGAGACCCGTGATGGTGACAGTGTCGCCGCCCTCGGCTGGCCGGCTTGCAGGGTCAACCTTGGTGATAGCAGGATGGCGGCGACGTAGGTATAGATTGGAGGACCAACCATAATTAGAATCTTCAAGCATCAAGAAGATTAGTTCACCATCAGGTCCCCCGCTGACCTTGGAGAACGACCGATCCACGGCCGGCCCGGCACCAAAGTTTTCTCTACTCTCGAGAAGGGAGAGTATTCCTTCTTTGACCACAAATATCTCTTCGGCAGTTGAGACGATGACCGAATTGTCGGTGGGATTCACTGCAATAGAGAGTGGGTTGAGAGAAACGCTCGTGGCTTGTGCACCGCTGACGGGGGATTCGTTCCCGCCGCCAACAATCGTCGCAATGTTTCCGTAGCCCCCGCCTGTGTTTTTTTCGATCCGGCGCACAGTGTTATAACCGTCTATGAAGACGATTGAACCGTCAGGAGCGATTGCTATGTCTGTTGGGTATGCTAATGCGGCTTGGGCGGCCGGCTGGTTTTCGCCGCTGCTTTCGCCGCGCTTACCGGTGCCTGCAATGGTTGTGATCAAACCGTTTGGAGTGATCTGGCGGATACGATTGTTGGCAGAGTCAGCAAAAATGATCGTGCCATCACTGGCCACAGCGACACCGTCTGGATAGTTGAGCTCCGCATCTTTTGCCTGGCCGCCATCCCCACTGAAACCCTCTTTGCCGGTGCCAGCGATGTTGGTCTTCTCTCCATCCTTAATCCGCCATATTTTCTGATCATGTGATGCAACAACGATCGAGTCATCCCTAGGATCGACAGCTACACCTTGCGAGTACTCGATATCCCCGCCCTCTACGTCCGAAACTTCGCCGTAGGTGCCGCCCTGCAACCTTTTGATTCGTTGTATATCAGCGCCATACTCGCTGATCAAGATGGAGCCGTCTCGCTCTGTAAACATATGCACCTGTCTCAGCTTCCCAGGAAACCCCTTAATATGCTGCGTCTGGTGACCTGACTTCGCTCTAGACTGCGCTGCGGGGGGCGGATTCTCATCAAGCGCCGCAGCAGCATTGAGCGTGCTATCTGTGGCAGTCCCGCGACTGCCCTTTTTGAGGCCGGGAAGGCTAGAGGAAGAATTGACGATCGCGTTCTTGAGGTTTGTGACTTCCGCCAGATTTGTTGGAGCGCCGTAGGTAGCGCTGCGCAAGGCTGCAGCGGCGCTAACCATCGGTGCAGCCATTGATGTTCCAGTCGTGGCTATATAGTTTCCCCCCGGTACGGTTGAGAGAATATCAGTTCCCGGAGCAGCCATATCTACGGTAAGGCCATAGTTGGACGACGAATCCAACTTGCCATTGGGGGCTAGGTTTGCGACCGAAATCAGGTTTGGCAATGGACTGCCGTCGGATGGATTGCGGTAACTTGCCGGATATTCCGGTTGGATATCGTTGTCTCGCCCGTCATTACTTGCAGCAGCCACAACCAATATGCCCCGTTCTCCCGCTCGTTGTATCGCCTGCAGACCGGCAGAGTTATAGGCCGTGCCACTCAGTGACATGTTTATCACATTCGCCCCATTAGTGATCGCATAGTCAATGGCGGCCACTTGGTCACTAGCAGACGAATCGTTACGGCCCGTCCCCGCAGGAGGGTAGACCACAAGAGGCATAATCTTGGCAGCACCACCGGCGAGACCGGCCACACCAATACCATTGTTGTATTGGGCAGCAACGATGCCGGCGACGTGTGTGCCATGCTTATCGTCGTCGGTCTTGGGCTTAATGTCTTCTGCCGATGATCCACGGTTACCGTACACGAAATTCATGCCATGCTCCTGGGTACCAGGCTTGGTCCAAATACGGGATTTTTCCGGCGGACACGGCTTCTCATTCGTTGCTGCTATCTCACAAAAATCAGGGTGGTCAATATCGATAGGCCCGTCAATCACCGCAACGACCGGAACAGTACTCTTGACCTCCGACGCTGCCGATGCGGACGCCGAACCCGTTGCCGGGGGTGAAACTTGCGCATGTATGTCCCAAGCCTGTTGCGCCTTAACGTCTGAGCTGTTCTCCTTAGGATTGAGCGCCCACTGATATTGCTTGTCCTCTCGCGTCTCAGACTTACCTAGGGACTTTCCTGCAGCATCCCTATCTTGTACTTTGGGATACAGAGGATCGTCCGGACCAGCGTCGCGATGTGTGAGTGAATCATTTTGCACATCGACCACAATCGGATTCGGTGCGAGCTTGGTCTGTGCTTCGTTCTCTGTGGTCCGTTTCGGCAGCTTGCACACTGCCCAGCGCAAGCCAACGATGCGTGGATGCTTCTGCTTTGATCCCAGTGCGCCACACACTTGTTGAGCAGCAGTCGGGTCGGTGAGCTCCACCATGACTTGACGAGTCAACAGATTTCCATCGTCGCCATAGGCAACTTGTTCAGCAACAGTCTCGCCCTGTTGCCCACGTTCACTCTTGACCTGACCACCCCGGCCACCAGCACAACTGGCAGAAACAAGACAGGCAGTAACGATAATAACCATGGTTCGCTGGAAGTACAATGAACGCATTCCGTCCCCCTGCTCGAAATCCCCGGCTAATAAATCCTAACCCACAACAAGAACCTTCGATGATCCAATCGGCAAGGACCGAGCCAACCTTGAGGCGAAACCTTGATTCACTTAGCGGTCGGACTTTTCTTTGTTGCTGGCGGCTTCGAGGAGGGCCACTGTTTCGGGGACGGTCGTTGACCAGACTTGGGCGGTGAGTTCGGCCTTCAGGACGGTTTCGTAGTCGCTCGTGCCGGCCATTCGGAGCGTCTCTTTTGTGCGGACGGTGACAGATCGTGGATATTGAGCGGCCGTGTCAGCAAGGACTTGGGCTTGCTTGAGAAGTTCGGTGTCAGGTGCACATTGGTAGGCGAGGCCGAGGCGATAGGCGTCGGGGCCTTTGAGAACTTCGCCAAAGAGAGTCATTGCAGCAGCGGTTTGTGGTCCCACTCGGTCGACAAGCATGGAAGTGTTTCCGCCACCGGGATGCAGG
Source organism: Acidimicrobiia bacterium (assembly GCA_038904395.1). Taxonomy (GTDB): domain Bacteria; phylum Actinomycetota; class Acidimicrobiia; order UBA2766; family UBA2766; genus JBCKKC01. Next base: position 4,958 of record JBCKKC010000080.1, read on the forward strand.
CCGATCCTCAAGAAGCCCGACACGAACTTGGCTGTTTCGCCAGCGACAATGACATCGGCTGCGAGTGCCAGATTAAGGCCTGCCCCGACAGCGGGTCCGTTCACAGCGGCGATTGTCGGGAGTCGGGTAGAGCGCAATGCTAGAAACGGGGCATAAATCTCGAGGTAGGCATCTCGGCGGGCTTCCAAGGCAGCATAGGGGGATTGATCACGTGCTGCATCCGCCAAGCTGGTCAGATTTCCCCCCGCGCAAAAGGCGCTCCCTGACCCCGTGAGTATGATTGCGCCAACGTCCGAGTCGCTGTCACATCGCTCGATAGCTTCCGCCAACTCCCCAGCCAATTTCTGATCGAGGGCATTGCGCCTTTCGGGATTGTCAATCGTGATCGTGGCGACACGGGACTCTACAGAAACAAGCACTTGTGACATGGCGACAACAATACTGCGAACCCAGGGTGTGGGCCAACTGGATTACCAACCTTGAGGAATCGACCCTCAGGCCGGGCTTCGCCCGGCACCTGACCCCCAGTCGAAAACAGCCTCGATCGGCGGTAAGATCCCAAGGATGATCATTCGAACTAGTTTAAGTAACGGTGTACGTGTAGTTGTCGAGTCTGTACCTGATGTGCGCTCTGTGGCGTGTGGGGTTTGGGTTGATGTGGGAAGCCGCGACGAGTCGGCTGGGGTTTTTGGTGCGAGTCACTTCCTCGAGCATCTTCTTTTCAAGGGGACCGATAAGTGGTCGGCATCCGAGATTGCTCACTCGCTGGACGCTGTCGGGGGCGAGTTCAACGCTTTCACCAGCAAAGAGCAGACGGTCTATTACGTGCGCACCCTCGATACTGACCTGCCTCTCGGTCTCGATATTCTCTCAGAGATTACCCAGCGGCCGGCGATGCGTGAGGCTGAGGTTGAGTCGGAGCGCAATGTTGTGCTCGAAGAAATTAACATGTATGAGGACTCTCCTGATGAGCTCGTTCACGACGTTTTCGGAGAAGCAATCCTGCCTAGC
>JBCKKC010000081.1:0-5937 GCA_038904395.1 Acidimicrobiia bacterium
TTCTTGTTCGACTTATACTTAGTTCCAGCAACCATCGGAACAATATACAGCACGTACCCATATAACAATCGAAAATATCAAACTAGAGACCAGAAGGATAACGGCCAAGGCCGTTAACGCCATTCCTCCCCACGGCTGAAGCCGGGGGCTTCCTGGCGAATTTCGGTGAGAACAACACCAGAACCAACTGCACTGCAGCGCAATCTGAAGGATTCGAAGCCGAGCGGGAAGAGTACCTTGGCCTGACTGCAGCAATGTCCAGATAGCCATAGATTTTGAAGGCTCAGTGGTAGCGGGTATGCGCCAAAAACTAGCCCCCGACATCTTCAAATAGGTTTGTCGGAGCCTGGGCTGTTGACGGTTAGTCCGAATTTGGTTGCGGCATCGCTCATGCGCTGATCGTATGTAACGATGGATTCCAGCTGGCTCCCGATAGCCAATGCGGCCTCGAGGTGGATCGCGTCAAGGGAGCGCAGGCCAACGAACACAATGCGCGCTGCTCGGTCAAGCAGCGCGTTGTCAAGACGAATCTGATATAGCTTTTCAAGCACCGATTCGGCATGAGCGGTTATAGCTGCTCCGCCTGGCAATACGGCCCGCACAACTTCAACTCGGGACAGGGTGCAAGTGGTGAGAACTCGCTTTGATTGCCTAGCTTGGACAAGGAATTTTTGTAAAGCTTTGGATTCTGTCTCTACCTGTATGAGCTTGACGATTGCCGAGGAGTCAAGATATATATTCAACGCTCTTGCGCTCTCATCTCGGCGAGGTTTTGTGACGCGGGCACGCCGTAGTCCACCGGCTTCATGGCAAAGAGTTCCTCAGGATGCTCTGGCACAATGACATGATTTGTGGCGATTAATTGTTCCCACGGGTCGACAGTGAGTGGCGATAATATAGCCACCGGCTTTCCCCGTTCGGTAATGTGAAACGATTCTCCTTGTGTTACTCGTTTCACATAACGACTCGCATGCTGTCTAAGTTCTCGAATCCCAACCCGTTCCATGTGCTACATCATAGCACATGTAGCTCGGGGGGCTGAAGCTGAGATTTCCCGAACTAAGACATCGGAGTGTTGTTGACCACTTGGTGTGGGGCTGTGGATCGAGCCTGATCAAGTGCTATGTGGGATTATGACGCCGCCGAAACTTGTCTGCGTTCGCCACAAGGCTGTAACCCATGGCAATGAGGAGCAATCCGAAGATCATGAGTAATTAATGGCGTGGCTGAAAGAATCTCGAGTAGCCGAAACTGGCTAGTACCAGGGGAGGGGTTGGACACTACGAATCCTGCCCCGTCGATGGTTAGCGGCGCAGTATTACCGTCGTAAGTCAACGTGACGCTCAGAGGAATGTTTGCCGTAAGAGTGATCATATTTGACGGATCCGAACACTCCTAAGAGCCGTTTCGTGTCCATCCCGAGGATGCTAGCGGACTCTCAAGGGGCCAAATGCCTCCTGGCCGATACCGCCATCTTCGCCTATCCTGACCGACAACATGATTATTAAGCGAGTGCAAATTGAGGTGAGCGGCCAGTCGGTTGAGGTCGTATATAAGGACATCAAGAATCTGTATGTGTCTGTCCGGCCGCCCGATGGCCACGTGCGGGTTTCGGCTCCTCTGCGATTTGATGAAACGGCAGTCCGGTCAGCAGTTGAGACACGTCTCGGCTGGATACGTAAGCACCAAGAGAGACTTGCTCGACGAGATCGCTCATCTCGGCTTCAATTGATGACCGGCGAAAGTCATTTCTTTATGGGTCAGCCATACACACTTGAGCTGCGTTCCGATGGTCCCACCGGGGTCTCAATTGTCCGACCGGGGGTGCTGCAACTCTCAATTAGGCCCGGTGCTGACCGTAATGCTCGGGAACGCTTGTTGAGCCAATGGTATCGACAAGAGCTGAAGTGGGCATTACCTGAACTCGTGGCGAAATGGGAGCCTGCCATAGGCGTGAAAGTGGCTGACGCTCGCATCAAGAGAATGAAGACTCGCTGGGGATCATGTAATCCAACCGCCCGCCGGATCTGGCTGAACCTTGAACTAGCCAAAAGGTCGCCTACCTACCTCGAATACGTACTCGTTCACGAAATGGTCCACATCATCGTGCCCCGCCACGACGCCAAATTCCGGGCCCTGATGGATCACCACATGCCCGATTGGCGGCTCCTACGCAAAGAGTTGAACCATGCGCCGATGAGCGAACTTGATTCGATGCCTGAGCCAGTCTCAACGGGTGCTTAGCAGCTTTAGTCGAACTGGACGGAACGGATGGAATTGCCGTACCAAAAGCCAGTCACTGGGTATTGGGCAGATTTGAGTTGATCGATGGCTGCGCCAATGGCAATGAACAGCGGCACAAAATGCTCGTGGGTGGGAAGAGCCTGACTCACGTTCGGGGCAAGCTGCCGGTAATCCACGAGGGCGTCGAAGTCCCGTTGACTGATTTTCTCGGTTACCCATTCATCGAATTTTCGTGTCCACTCAGGTGGATGCAAACCTTCTTCGTCCGTTACGTCAATGCCTGCAAAGCTGTGCGTGATCAATCCAGTTGCGTGAATTTGCACATCCTCATCACGTAAAGGAGCGAGCTGCCTGCCGAAATCAATCAGGGTTGCAGGATCTAGGGAAGGGATAGACATCTGAATCACGGGGATGTCGGCCTTCGGATACATGCATAACAGAGGGATGAAGACACCGTGATCAAGGCCTCGCCCTGGGTCTTGCGGAATCGTCTGATCAAGTAACTCCTGGACGCGCTCAACTAACCAAAGAGCAGGTGGAGCGGGCCACTGCAGTTCATAGAAGCGTCTCGGAAAACCGCCAAAGTCATAAAGGAGCGGAACCGGCGATTGGGTTGATCCAAAGCACAAGGGTGCCGGCGCCCAATGCGCCGAGAAAATTAGCAACGCCTTCGGGCGAGGCATTGCCTCTGCCCAATGAGCCAACTCCCCCGGGATGCGCGCATGATCAATCAGGGGTGGCGCCCCTTGTCCGACAAAGATCGACGGCATCCGGGGTAATTTCTGCTCCATATTCATGTGGTCAGGCTATCAGTCTGCCTGGTCGACAGGCAGCATCCAGCTGACCGCTAGATTCTCGTTGCTTGGCCCTGTTTCGCAAATCTGAGTAAGACTCTGACTAGCCGTTGACGGCGAGGAGGTCAACGACAAAGACGAGAGTCTCGTTCGGGCCGATTGGACCGCCGGGAGTGCCTTGTGCGCCATAAGCCAGTTGGGGCGGGATGACCAGTTCTCGGCGGCCGCCAACTTTCATGCCGGTCATACCCTGGGTCCAGCCGGAAATAACCTGGTTAAGCCCGAATGTGGTTGGCTCTCCACGCTTCCATGATGAGTCGAACTCTTTACCGTTCACCTGCGAAACGCCAACATAGTTGACGGTCACTTTGCTGGTGGGAGACGCTTCGGCGCCGTCGCCAACGACGACATCTTTAATCTTGAGTTGATCGGAGGCCGGGGCGCCAGCAGTGACTTCAACCGCGGGCTTGTCTTTTAGAGCAGTCGGAATTGCAATGCCATCCACTGTACGTGTCTCCTTTGGCGCGATCGATTCTTGGACTACCTGGCGAGTCCATCAGTCGAACTTAGCTCAGAATTCTGGCCATTTTGTTCAAGAAGGCCATGTTGGAGTTCGAGCAACTAGCTCGCGATGCGAGCCAGGGCTATTTGCCGCTGAAGGTGAATGGATTAAGAACCGCTACCGGCAAGTCGGTGAAGTCTTTGATGTTGCGCGTGACCAAGATTGCTCCCGAAATGATGCAGGTAGAAGCAATGAGCATGTCGGCTTGAGTGAGAGTTTTGCCTGTGGCCTTTGCCCGCCCACGGAATTGCCCGGCCAGTATTGCTATCTGTGCGGTTACTGGAACTATCTTCACGTTCTCGCTCGAGATGACCGCTTCGATCATCTCGAATATTGCCGGCCTCGGTGGTTTCCAATTGAGCCCGAAGTAAATTTCCTCGATGGTCACGCTCGATAGCAAGATCTGTCCGATCTTGCTGGCCCATGAACTGACATTCTCGTCACACTTCGGGTTGGCAAGTTCGCTGATGATGTTGGTATCAAAGAGATGCATCTGAGATGTCCCAATCGACACGCCTGTTGGTCCGTTTGGCTATCGGGATAACATAGCCAGATTCCTGAGCTGCTTCACGAATCGCCTCGAAAGCGCTGCCAATAGTTTCTTTGTTGTTCACCTTCTTGAGCGTGTCGAGTTCTTTGAACTCGTCTGGCGATAGAACGACCGCCGAGAGCTCTCCTCTGCGGTAGATGAACTGAATTTCATCATGTGCCCGGCGGATCACTTCAGACAACTGATTCTTGGCGTCGGCCACGCTCCACTGTGATGAGAGTGCTTCGCTTTTGTCAATCTCAGAACCCTCAGTTGGGCTGTCATGAAGATTTGCCTGTTGAATGTCGGTGAGTAAGGAGTCATGTGGCAATTGCTGAGAGTCCCGAGCAGGACCGTCGCCCTGCTTGGTCTTGACTCTTCTCGGCTTGGGTTTTGCGGTCTTCTTGTTCTGCATGACAACCTCTGTGACGGGAACGACCATTGATCGATCAACATAGCCAGACTAATAGCTATTATAGCCATAAGCGAGACCACCTCTTGGCTATTTACGAGGTCTATGTCGACCGTCAAATGAAACTCATTGGAAATTCGGGCATCAAAGACCTAGCCACAACGGTGGGATTGAGTGGCGAGGGGCAGAATCGAACTGCCGAGCGTCGGGATGTGTTGGTCACGTGCTCTGCGTTTGGATTGAGTGGCGAGGGGCAGAATCGAACTGCCGACACCGTGATTTTCAGTCACGTGCTCTGCCGACTGAGCTACCTCGCCGCTAGTGTTGCATCTTAGTTAGCAGCGCTGCCGAATTGTCATTTGTGGATGGCGATGCGCCGCTTTTTCGGTGTCAGTCCGAGTTGGGCAAGAGTATGGCCGGGCAGCCAAGCTGGTCGGCAAGATTGGCAAGGATGCGGTCGGTCGTGAGTAGGGTGCCTTGCTGATCTTGGGCGGTAATAAGGCAGACGCAATCAGCTAGTGATACAGCACATGATTTGTGGTGGTAATGCCTTCCTCGTATTTGTCCCGCGAGGAGGGCATCGTTTCCAGACATGGGCTTGATTGTCAGCCCTTGGACGCTGATCAATGAATTGGCGATATCTGCGACTTGTTCCGGTGCGATCGAGTGAACCCGCAGCATCACGTCGTACACTTCCGCCATGTTGATTGCGGTGACGACACAGTCCCGATCGTACAACCGGGCTCGCACTGTTTCCCAACCCGGATCTTTTCGGAAGTATGCGATGAGGGCTGAGGCGTCCAGTATGTTCAAGCGCCAAATTTCCGTTCTTCAGCTGCGATGTCTTCTTTGCGCAGCATCTCCTTTATTTCCGTTGCGGTTGGACCGGGTCCAGCAAAGATGCCGCAAGCTGCTTCGATTGGGTCGTCTGGCAGGGGCTCAATTATTACTTGATCGCCGCTGTCTTGCAAGAGGAACCGAGTGGTTTTCCAACGGTGTCTGATCTCTGCTGGAAGGGTAATTTGGCCGCCTTTTGAAAGATGGATAAGTTTGCTCATGAAGTCAGTGTAGTCCATGAGGTCAGGCCTGCCCATGGTTGACGCAGTCCCTCTCTTGACCTGGACGCTCGAAGCTCGGCAGATTCCATTATGGTTAGGGCCTTATGCTTGAGAATCTGCCTGCTGATAAATCTGTAGAAAGCGCAAGTCGATCCGGGCATGTTCCCGACAGGGGGGACACGCGAGTGAGCGATGGTGGGGCAGCGTCTTACGGGTTGACCAGCGCAGAGGTGGCCGAGCGGGTAGCCCAGGGTCAGGTAAACGACCAGGGCAAACGCACGAGTCGGACCGTTGCGCAGATCCTCCGGGCCAATGTTCTGACTCGCTTCAACGCCATT
>JBCKKC010000082.1:0-5641 GCA_038904395.1 Acidimicrobiia bacterium
TTTCTGCCAGTGTTGGGCTCCCCACTTGCTCGTGTAGGCGGGATCCACAGCCACAATCCACATGTCACGGTTAGCAGCCATCGCTACGAGACGGTCCCGAAATTTGGCTGTCGGTATACCACTAACGATACGGCGGAACCGTCGGCCTGGCTGACCGCGCCGATACTTCGAATTGTCACGACTCTTCGAGTCAGCCAAATTCAGGTTCTCAATAGCGACTGTACGAATGTCGTTATGGGCTGCATAATCGAGAAGTACCTTAATCGCTGCCCGAATATGACCATCGCGTCTCTCGGTTGATCCGTTAAGGTCGATCATTATCGTTTTGGCTAGTTGGACTGGATTGCCGTGACGGTCAAGTTGCCAACAGTCAATATGGCCATCGTTGAGATCAACACCAATCACCCCGCCCGCAACAACGGACTCCACGGTTGGTAGAGGCCCGATCTTCTTGAATGTCCAGGATGCGTCAAGATACCAACGGTCCTGGACCGGATCATGACTGATATCGTAACGGACAGCACCATCAACGATCTGGTCAGCCCACTCGCTACCACGATACGAAAACTCGACTCGACCCTCAAGCACATACCGGTTTTTAGGCGCATTAGCCAAATCTTTCAACGGATTAGGCACACGAATTGACAACTCGCCATCGCCAGTGACATGAATAGTTTCATTACCCCACGGCTTGCCCGCCTCGCCATCAGCAATCAAAAACAGTCGTTCGGCTTCCCAAACCTTTCGCCATTCCTCTACCGTCATATTTGCGTGATCGAGGTTATGACGCTTCTTTAGGAGGTCACGGCCACCACGTACAATCCGCACACGACCAGACTCAATCAACCCGTCAACCACTGCAAGGTCAGCTTTGAGATGGCCCAGACGTTGCTGCTTAGCCCAACGCTCACTCTGGGTCCGATAACCACGCCACTTGCCGCTTTTGCCACCAACCGGGACGGCTAAACGTTTCTCAATATCGCCTATCGCACGGCCAATACTGGCACGATGAGCAAAAAGACTCCGACGGCCATACGTCCACTGATCATTCGAGGTCCGAGTGATCGTCCCAGCCCAACGCGAGGATGACGCCTTAGTCAAGCCATTCTTGCGGCGAGTCCGCTGCGCCTCACCATCCCCCACCCGCACTCTGTCGGCCAGGTCCCCACCAGCAAAACCCGCCAGATAAGCACCAATAGTCTCCAACACCTTGATGTCAAGATCAGAAACCAACAGCCGAGTACGAATCCGAATACCACCAGGAAGAGGCACCACGAACGGATCAGCAATCTCACGCAACCCATTCGCCGCCATTCCAACCACTCCAACTATCAAACACTGCCTCGAACACACATTCGAAACAGTACCAACAGCGCCACCCAATATCAAGCACTCCAAAGCAAAACCCAGCAATAATTTCCGCGAAATAATGCGATCAAAAGCCAGCCTCCCCTTCCACCACACCCCGGTCAAAGCAAGTCGTCACTTCCAGTGGGAACAACCCAGACCCGTAGGTTCGCAACCCCGGAAGGCTGTGATGTTCAACGTTTAGCTTTCGTCAGGGGGACACAAAATTTTCAGCGGCAAGGACGCCCGAAACCTCGTGTGTTAGCATCACCGAGCAGCGTGCGAAAATGTCACCCACTCAAACTTGGATACAATCAAGGGCACGAAGACAGATGGGGAACATCACGATGCTTACTTCAGAGAGGGTGCATCGACTCATTGCTCAAGAGTATGAAGCACTCTCGGCAAATTGGGATAGCAAGACTGAATTGATTGATGGAGTCGTCTTTGACCTGGCGCCGGAATATGTTCTGCGCGCGGAAACCGTTGAGCGCATCGCCTCCATATTGCGTGATGCACTTCCAGATCTTAGAGTATTTAGCCATGGGACTGTGCGCTTCGGAAACCACGACGACCTTATGTCTGACGTATTTGCAATCTCGAGCGATGAAGAACTGCGTCCCGACGCACCCATTCCGGGCGAGCTCGTGAAGTTAGTCGTTGAAGTCGCAAGCACCACACGCCAACGCGATTTCAACCGCAAGCTCCCCCGCTACGCAGCGTTTGCGGTCGCTGAGTGTTGGATCGTAGACCCGACGACAGGCATCCTAACTAGCCATGAACAACCTGCACCTGAAGCTCAAAAGTATTCAAAGGTGTTGAATCACAACGTTGGCTACCGATGCGAGACGCTCGATGCCGCAACTGCGTTGGAAATATTCAATACCTAGAGCGCAACGCCAGAGGTGACAGTGCGTGCAGGTGCCCTTAGGTACTTTCCGACGATGAGGCCTTGGCGCTAAGCTGGCACCTGGAGCGGGCCTGGAATTTTTCGAATGACTATGGCTCGATAGGGTTCACCGTGAGAGGCCCGGCCCCCCACCCGGAAAAACGAATTCCTTCGCCAAAGCTGGAATGAGGAGCGACGATTGTGGAGCTGTTGCAAATCTTCATAATTGTCGCCGCCGCCCAGGCGGCGGCAGTCGTGTTTCGGCGCTTGCGCCAGCCCGTGGTTGTGGGTGAAATTCTGGTCGGTATATTGTTGGGCCCATCGCTGATCAATTTCGTGACGCCATCGAGCGTTTTGCGGGTTCTGGGCGAGCTCGGCGTGATCATGTTGATGTTCATGGTCGGCCTCGAGACTCCCCTGCCCTCAATTCGCAAGGTGGGCAAAAGTGCCAGCCTGGTTGCCGCCGGTGGCGTGATTCTGCCGTTCGTGTTTGGCTGGCTGGCAGTGCGACTTCTCGGTCACAGCAGCCTGGAAAGTCTCTTCGTGGGCACGGCCCTCGTGGCGACAAGCGTGGGAGTCACGGCCAGGGTGTTGGCCGAGTTAGGAGTCGTGAAGCGAGACTTTGCCCGCATCATTTTAGGGGCCGCTGTTATTGATGACATCTTGGGGCTACTGGTTTTGGCAGTCATCACTGGAGTTGCCAAGGGTGGCTTCAGTGTCTCTCACCTGGCGTGGGTGTTGCTGTCGATTGTTGCTTTCTTCGTGTTGGTCCTGGCGGGGTTGCCTCCACTAGTGCGCAAGATCAAGCCGGCAATGCAACAGCGATCACCATCGACCCTGTTTCTTGTCTCGATGGTGTTGGTGCTTGGATTGGCCGTACTTGCTTCATACATAGAGTTAGCGGCAATCGTGGGGGCATTTCTTGCCGGGATGGTGCTCGCTGATGAGACTCACGATCTCGATCTTGTCCGACAAGTGGAAGTTTTAGGCAGCTTCTTGACGCCGTTCTTTTTTGTCGGCGTTGGCGTGGCAGTGGAACTGAGCGCCTTATCAAATTTGAACAGCTTCCTAGTGTTGCTCTTGGTACTGGCCATTGCCATCTTCAGCAAATTGATCGGCTGCGCGGCTGCTGCCCTCGCATCAGGCGAGTCTCTCAGCGATGCTTACATCATCGGAGTCGGTATGATCCCCCGTGGCGAAGTGGGCATCATCGTGGCCTCCATCGCTCTCGCCTCACATGCCATCTCGACATCGATCTACGGAATTGTCGTTTTGATGTCTGTGGTTACCACCGTCGTGACCCCGCCGATTCTTTCCGTCCTCATCAAACGCCAGCGCCAGGTCAAAGCCGGATAGTCGGTATCCCCTGGTCCATCTGAGCCGACATCCAACATTCCTTCAAGTCTTGAGCTGGACGCACCGATAAGAAGATAGGACCCAACAAGAAGATGCGACATGGCAAACAAATCGCCGGCGACACGCCTGAAAACCGTTATTGTAGCCTGTCTTGCGCTCGTGCTCACCTTGTCTGCCTGCGGGACATCAAAGCGTGCAAGGACTGAATCCGAACCTGCCCAAAGCAATCCTGACAACTAATATGCATGTCAAGGCCTGCAAATCGAGATCAGCAACTTCATCCTTTTGGACGGGACAGGTCTCATAGCAGGGCATCCGATAAGTTGGGCAGGCGGGCAAGCGCCTTCAGAAGCCGAACCTCTAGTCATTAGAGGTCGTATCCAGAATGGAGCCTACGGTTCTGCCTTCGGCTGGCGTGCAGACCTAACAGAAGCAAGCATCTACAATCAGGCAAGGCTGAAAAGAATAACTACCACTGAGGACACTGAGGACACTGGGGAAAATGAGACTGCAGAGATCGGAACAATCGATGCCAATACCCATGCCTCACTCCTGCAGTCTCCGTTTGACCAGCTAGTACCGCCGACAATCCCTGGCGACTTCTCAAGCGAGACATACGTCGATTTCGTCGGCACGTTCAATGGGAAATGGATAAACATTTCTTCCGGTACGCTGTGTCGAAGAGTCAAGGAGTGCCCCACAGCTCCCGAGAATCCCACATTGACCACAACCGTCTTCAACAACACGGCTCAAGCACTCACCATCACACTCAATCCAGACCTGCGCGACTCAACCCCTCCAGGCACAAACACTTGCGTCTATGACAAGTCACTAGGTCGACAAATAGAGCCTCTATCGACGTCGATCAACATTGACCCATCCCAGTGGGTAGAACTCCTCACGATTGCACCACCTCACACACTCATAAGGAGAACTATCCAGATTTGTGGCACTTCATGCTCATATGCCATGCTGTCAGCATCGGAGGCGGATACCAGATGCGTGCCAGCGCCGGTCAAACCTGCGAGCGTTTCTAATTCGACACTCAAGTGTGATGCCCAACAAAAGGCAAACGGAAACGCGTTCTCGATTTCGGAAGTTGCCTGCAACCTCGGCGGCCGTATACCTGACGGCGACGGATCGAATCGATCCACCCGCGCTGCCATCCACAACTGCACACCATTCACCCTGTATGTCTACGGAGAAAGCGTGGCCCAGGAGTGGAGACGCCCGCATTCCCCTTCGCATCCAGAAACGGCGTCCTTTGAAGGAGCACCCACTCCAGCCGGGGTACCTATAGCGCCCGGTGCAATCTTTTACATTGGCTCATGGAGTTCTGACGATGGGTGGTTCAGCCAGCATAACACTCGGGGAAATCTCAGACTTTGCACCGATCAGACCTGCGCTAATTCAGATTCTCCATCAATTCTCGCCACCCTGGGTTGGTCCAATGAGTTTGGAAGTAATAATTCAGCTAGTTGCAACGTCAGACCAAGCTTCGCGATCATGACCGGGAAGGAGTGCAATCACGGAGACGGCAGCGCCCGAAGAAACGAAGCTAGATTCACATTGCGTAATCCCAGATAGCTTAGCTTCACAGTGCGTAATCCCAGCACCGCTAGCTAGAACGCAACCACTATGCATCATCGCACACCTCAGCTGCGGCCTAGCAACGATTCCGGCGAGCTGGGCGTGCCAGCTCGCAATCCACGCCACAGCCACATCCCCTTCCCGGTCCGGTCGCAGCCAAAGCGCTTCAAAGACCGTTTGGCCCCGCTCGCGTGCCTCTTACACACAAGCCCGAAACTGCACTTCCATGAGCGGATCGAGGCCATTCGTGGGCTCATCCAAAATCAACAGATCTGCCCGAGTGGCAAAGGCAGAGAGGGAGCTGCCCCGATCATGACACCCACGACAAGCCACTTACGAATGTGTTGCTGCCGCGACGTTCGCGACACCCACCACCAGCTGCTTACGACTGTTGCTGCCCCCCTCCGGCTTCCTGCCCACGAAGGGTGGCTGCCCCTACGCTCCTGACACCCCCCACCA
>JBCKKC010000083.1:0-5460 GCA_038904395.1 Acidimicrobiia bacterium
GAGGGGAGAGTGCCGCAATTATCGAATCACTCCAGTGTGGAATTGTTGTAGACCCCGAGCAGCCCGAAAAGTTGGTTGAAGCGATCTACCGATTGGACTCGCTATCTCCGAACGAATTCGAGAAACTTTCTGGAAGCGCTAGAGATGGCGCGGTGAGAGAGTTTGGTTGGGAGCAGCTCATTGGTCAATGGCTGCGTCAAGTGGAGAATGCTCTTGACCGTTAGTAGTGAGTAAGCACAGGGAATTCCACGAGGTTATGAGCTTCGCACGCGAGCGATCGCAACGCGGAGAGCCCAAAAACGCCGGCGGCACCAACTCAAGTCACATCCTGTGGATCTGACTTGTCTGCGTTGCAGTTTCTCCACCATCCCAAATTATTTAGGACTTTCGGGCAGCTAACTACAGCCCTGGACAATCAAATGTTCCAAACTTACTCCTCGGAAAGTAGTTAATGCGCTCATCGCCGGCTGCCAACTGTGAACCCTTGGACAGAGTAGTTTCAGACTCGTATTCATGGACCATGAGGAGGCCGCCGTTGCACTTCACAAGGGGTTTCCCACCGGGCATGACCTCAACGATCTTGCCCGGAAGGGCGTTGCGATACCCAAAATCCACTAGGTCTTCCTCAAAGACCGCCGCTCTGAGAATGCGTACTGTCACTCCCTCTACAAAGCAATAAGCGGCAGGAAATGGCCTTGATACAGCTCTGACAAAGCGCTCAATGTCGTGTATATCACAAGTCCAGTCGATAAGGCTATCTGTTGCTTTTCGCTTCGGATAGTAAGTTGGCGAGATACTCGGCTGAGGGGTGAGAGACTTCCTTCCAGCCAACAGATGCTCGATGTTAGACAGTACTAATGCTTTCATTGCAAGGATGTTCTTGAAATGCAGTGTTTCCGCCGTGTCAGAGGGACGAATGGAGAACACAAGTGTGTCAACTATATCTCCTGAATCGACGTCAGGATCATACCTGAAGAGACTTGTGGCGAATTGCGAACGGTTCTCGATAATAGACCAATTGAGTGGGGATCGGCCACGACCGCGGGGGAGCCCCATTGCACTGCCGTGCATGCCAAATACGCCAATACCGATTGACTTCAGCACTGGCGCTGGAATCAACCGCTGCCAACCCGCAACAAGAGCCAGATCAAGGCTCAGCGCTGCGATAGCCGCGATATCTCGTGCATCGTGTAAACCGTATGTCCTTGCGTAAAGCACCTCGACACCATTGTCACTTGCGAGTTTCGACAAATCGTTGTAGTCAGCCACACCGTTTTTCTCCGCGAGTTCCTCAGTGATAGTAATGAGATAACTCACGGGAGTTATTCGAAGAAGGCTCTCTAACAAAAATGCAGATTTCGCTGTGCAGCCGAACAGTGCAATATTCATCGAGTCAGTCCCAGATAGCCTCCGAAGGGAGTACATAGGTGTCCGGTATGAACACGATGATCCAATGCTCTTGTCGATAGGTGCTGTTCTAGGACTTCAACGGCGTCAGCTCCGTTCACAACCCACCAAATGGGATGGATCAGCAAATGGATGGGTCTACCCTGCTGGAATTCTTTAGTCTCAAAAGGATGGCCGAATCGAAAGACACCCTGAGAGTCAGAAACGTACTTCGTGTTCGAAAAGTACTTATCTTGATAGGTGTGTTCGAGGCTGGCGATCCTATTGTTGTTTATGACGTCATTGGTTGGTTTGTGAAAACTCACTATATCAATGTTTGTTCCAAACGCAAGTTCGAATATAGATCTCTCTATCAATAAGCCCTCGGGCGGATTTGGATAGACTGAAGAATCGAAATGGATAGTGATCTCATGACCGCGGGCTGCGATGTCTCTAACTAGAGCTGCATTCTCGGTGGAGAACAAGTTGTACGACTGGCTACTGACGAGAAAGAAGTAGGTTGCGACAACCCCTAGTTGATCCTCGATCAGCGACATCTCGTAAGCGAGCTTGCAGTCGAAATCCACATCATGCCTCAGTAGCAACTGTTGGGACCCATCTAACGCGCGAAATGCAGCTGCCTTATACCCAGCATCCAGAAAGCCTTCAATAAGTTCAACATAAGACCCGAGTGGCGTGTTCACTGCACCTCCAGGCAAGAAGTGGACCCATCACTTTGCGAAACTAGCTTCATTAGCGCCCTTTCCCTGCGAGAAGCGTGAACTGAATTTGTTATGGCTAAGGACTTGTTGACATCCTAGCTCGTGAGACTACGTTATGCCTTACCCAACCTGCTCCAGGGATTGGGAACCGTGGGCGTGGTCCATATTGATGGGGTGCCGGATTGCAGAGTTTGCAGGTGGCGGCGGGCCAGTGGGGGATGGGGTACTCCAGAAGGTAGCGGAACTGGGTGGGAATGACAACTTGATCTGGCCCCGGTGTGGCACTTTGATTTGGCCCCACTTTGGGGTGTGTGATTCTTCTCCGACTCTAGGTTGTTCACGGAGAGTGACGGTTTAGTTGGTTTGTTGGTTTGGTTGGGCGGCTCCTTTTTTGGTTGTTTTGAGGCGGTACGAGTCGGTGCCTGTTTGGGTGATGGTCGCGTTGTAGGTCAGGCGGTCAACAACGGCGGCTGTTATCTAACCCTCGTGGGTGGGAATGTGGCTGTGGTTAGGGGTTGTGTGTTCTGGATATCTGTCCACAACAGGACTTGATTGGTGTTTAGGGTTAGGTCCAGAAATGTTCTTCGCGGAGTTGCCCATGGATGCGGGCCACGGTGTCGCGAAGGTGCTGATTTTCGGTTCTGAGTTGAGTGATGGTTTGGTGGGCGAGTGTTAGGCGTCTGCGGAGGGAGTCTGCGCTGGCTTGAGTCACGGCGGGAGCTGTGGTCGACGGCTTGAGAGTGTTGGTCTGGAGTTGTTCGATTTGGTCTCGAAGTTCGGGTTGGGTGTAGATCCATGACCGTGAGACGGCAGCTCTAGCGGCGAGACGAGCGATCGTGACGGCTTCGCCGGTTGCGACCATGGACATGAGGGCTGCTCGGGCACGTTCGATAGTCTGTTCGTGACGAGCTTGTGCGGCGGCGGCGAGTCGGGCGGAATTGTCAGCTTGCATTGGTGGCAGATGCTTGCTTGGTAGGTGTGGCGCAGTCACAAGTTTCGCTTTCTTCGGTGACGTTGGTTGTGTCCAGCGTGTTGATGATTGCCAGTAGGTTCGTTTCGACGGTGCGGTTCATCTCGGCGACGCGTTGGTGGCCGTCTTGTTCGGCTTGAGTTATTAGGTTGCGGGTGGTTTCTAGTTGTCGGTGATGTTGGGGCAGGAATTCGACGGTTGTGACAAACATGGGGCAGGTCAGGCAGGCGTTCGCTATTTCGCAGTGTTGCTGTAGAGGCAGTGTGCAATATCCGTTTGGCAGCGCCATTTTGGCTCGGGCGAGGTTGTCTTTCATCCAGATTGCTTCGGCCAATGGTCCTTCGTAGGCGGCAAGTTCGCGACCGGCGATGTTGACTTTGCGAGCCTTTTCCCATTGAGTCCTGATCGTCTGATCGGAGAGTCGTGCGTAGTGGGCGGTCATTTGGTGTGAGGTGTGATCTAGGAGGCGACGCACGGTTTCTTGAGGGACCTCGTTGTTGATGAGCCGAGTTCCGTATGTGTGCCTCCACTGGTGCGGAGTTACGCGGGCAGGTCGGCCAAGTTCGTCTCGGATATCACAAGCGAGTAGCCACTCGATCAGCTGCCCACGGAATGTAGCGGTGCTGAACGGAAGGCGGCCATCAGGATTACGTGATGCTCGTGGCAGCAATATGGTCGAGGCTGGGAACTCTTCCATAACCGTATGCTGCTGAACCTCGATAGCGGCCGCTAGATCAGTGTCGATCGGGACGAACGCATCTCGACGCATCTTGTGGTTCATATAGTGCAGGTTAAGGAGGGCCTGTCAGGATTTTTGTGTGAGGTGTCTCTACTAGATTGATCGGGATGGGTTATCCCGGTTGAGAGAGGATACTGATCACAAATGAATGCTCTAAATGATGATGCTCGGGTGTTGGCTTTGCCGCCAGGAGAATCTGAAGCTATTGAACGCGAAATGGTTGATCGAGTGATACGCCAGGTTCAAGAGGAAGGTGTTGATCTCCTCGGCCCTAATGGTGTGCTCCGCAAGATCACCAAGCGCATTCTCGAGAAGGCGTTAGAGGCCGAAATGAGCGACCATCTCGGCTACGAAAGAGGCGCTCGATCCGGTTGGGGAACAGGTAACAATCGCAACGGTACAAGTGCCAAGACAGCGTTAACAGACGCTGGCGATTTCGATCTGGATATTCCCAGAGACCGTAACAGCACGTTCGAGCCGAAACTGATTGCTAAGCATCAGCGGCGCCTCACCGGCTTCAATGAGATCATCATCGGCTTGCTCTCTCGGGGTATGACGGTACGTGACATACAAGACCAAATCAAAGACATGTACGACGTGGATATCTCACACGATTTGGTTTCCAAAATTACCGACAGCGTGTTACCCGAGCTCGCAGAATGGCAATCGCGGCCCCTTGATACGGTCTATCCGATCCTGTTCTTGGACGCTATCCAAGTCAAGGTTAGAGACAACAACAGTGTCCGTAACAAGGCGATTCATATTGCTCTAGGCGTCAACAGGGAAGGCGAAAAACACGTTTTAGGGATGTGGATCGAACGTACCGAGGGCGCCAAATTCTGGATGTCGGTTCTTACGGAACTCAAGAACCGTGGAGTTCACGATTTTCTGATCATCTGCACCGATGGGCTCACCGGATTCCCTGACGCGATAGAGGCCATATATCCTCAATCCCGCATTCAAACATGTGTCGTTCATTTGATCCGGGGCTCGCTCAACTACTGCTCCTATAAGGACCGCGGGCCAGTAGCGAAAGCCCTCAAGCCCATATATCAAGCAGCGACCGTTGATGCTGCCCAAGATGCGCTCGATACCTTCGAGCTCGAATGGGGTGATCGTTATGCCGCCATTGTCAATATGTGGCGAGCGAAATGGGAGTATGTCATTACGTTCCTGGACTTCCCGCCAGAGATCCGTAAAGTCATCTACACCACCAATGCCATCGAGGTGCGACACGAAGTCGCTGAACAAGGAGTGGCTGCATGATGTAGCTCAACGTAGTGTCTGATCGTTGTCGTCGCCCCTGGCGTGCGGGACCCGTAAGAGTCCGGTGCGAAGCCCGGGGGAAAGTCCAAGGGGAGATGCAGCCATCGTGTCGAACCGGGCGAGGCGAAGACCGGACGGGTGAACGTGAGTGAATCTCTGTTTGAAGCGTCGTGACGTTTGGTCGCCGTAACTGATGGTTGCCACGGCGATGATTGGGCCATTTCTGGTCTGCCACTTTCTTTATGGTAGGCGTGGACACCAGGGCTCCGGCGTATAGGAGGCACCCACCCCGGTCGTATCTCCGGTCAGTGGAACGTGGAAACCCCGATGAGGTCCATTGCGAGCAATTTGTTGGTGGTGGTAGGCGGACCGTAAGG
>JBCKKC010000084.1:0-5398 GCA_038904395.1 Acidimicrobiia bacterium
GTGGCTCACGCAAGTTTCAATATTGGCAGCGGCTGCGCCGCACACATTTAGGAAGGAGGGGGACGGCACGAGACGGTGACCGGATATGCCTTGCATCTGATGTAGGAGTAGTGGATAATGAGCCGCAGATGACGTCGAGGGAAGTTAGTCTTGAGTTATATTTTCATTGACAGTCATCCAGAAGTTTTACATCTGGTGCGATCTAGCATCCATCGTTAGCGATTAGTGCCCCTGAACGCCAGTGTCTGAGTAGTAGGAGAGCACTTATGGTGGCCCGGTTTGGAAATCAAGTAGTCGATCGTGTCCATGCGTATTTGGGCGATGATGGTCTCAAGCGGGCATACCGCCAACTTCACCGTAAAGCGCTGCTGGTGATTGTCTGGTATGTCCTTTCGTACTTGCTGATTCTCCTTGCCCAGGGCTGGATTCTGGGCATACTTGCATGTATTTCCTTAGCGTTGGCGGTCGTTGCCGTCGGCTTTAACATCCAGCATGATGCCAACCACAACGCATTCTTTCCCACCCGAGGCAAGGGGAGTCTCTCTAAGGCCAACCAGCTTGCCGGACTATCAATGAACACCATCGGCGGTAGCTCAAAGCGATGGATTGAAGGCCACGTTTACGCCCACCACGCAAACCCCAATGTGGTCGGAATAGATGACGATATCGAGCTTGTGCCCTTTGCGAGGCTCGCTCCTTCGCAAAAACGTCGCCCCTGGCACGCCTTCCAGCAATACTATATGTGGGCTCTGTACACGGTGACTACAACCTGGTTCATATTCGGCGATGTGGTCAGCACGGTGCGGGCATCATTCGAAAAAGATCGTTTTCGCAAATCGCCCTCAGCCATCGATTACTTGATCCTCGCCGCATCAAAAATACTTTTCGGACTGGCCTTCTTTGTCGTGCCGCTTCTGTTACACCCATGGTGGATTGTTCTCATCGGAGCAATTACAGTCCTTGCCCTATCGGGATTTTTACTTGGTATCGTATTCCAGCTGGCACACGCAGTCGAAGAAGCAGAATTCGATAATGTCACCGACCGCGAGAAGGTCCGTTGGCACGAGTGGCAAGTTCGCGCGACCGTCAACTTCTGCCATCAAGGAGCGGTAGCTCGAATTATCACTTGGTACACGGGCGGTCTCAACTTTCAAGTCGAGCACCATCTATTCCCAGAACTACCGCACACCATCTATCCGAAAATTTCTCCAATCGTGATGGAGACATTCGACGAGTTCGGCATTCGATACAACCTACAGCCCACTCTCCGGGCCGCTCTTCGTTCCCACTATCAGCATCTGCGCACAATGGGCAAGGCGCCAACACCTGCATTGGTTCGTGTAGATTCTTGACTTCCGCCGACAGGAAATTGAAAAGAGTCCCAGGTTGAGACAGATCTGGCGGCTACAATACTTGGTTGTGATCGGGGCCACTATCCGACACTGTTTGACTCTAATCCAACGGACTAATAGACCATTTGAGGGTATTTCCGGTGTTGCCTCACAACGTTCTCGTATGCGGATGCCGACACTCGTTATGACCAGCTCCGACGCGATCACTCCGCAAGACTCTATAGCTCCAATCGTGTCTTGCCTGTCATTCGCACATCCGCACGTGCCTGCCAAAGACCGAGACCGTTTGGCGATAGCTGAATCCGACCTGACTAGTGCACTTGCCGATATTGTCGACCCGCCCCAAGAACTTGTAGTTATTTCGACGTGTTTGCGCCACGAGCTCGTTGCGGTCGGAGACGTTCGGGGTGACCGGGGTGTCCCCGGTTTGCAACGCCTCGCCATCCAAATGTCACATCAAAGTGTGCTGCCCAAGGCAGCCCAGTTCCATTACGGGCTTGACGTCTTTCACCATGTCTTTCGCGTGACTGCTGGTCTGTGCTCTCCGGTAATCGGCGAAGCGGAAATCCTCGGCCAGATCCGGCGAGCGCACACAGCGGCCCGCACTGCCGGCACTCTAGGGCCAGTTTTAGATCAACTCTTTCGTGAGGCCATCAATACTGCCCGGGCTGCTCATGAGCTCTTGCCTGAGCCAGACAAGGGCAGCATTGCTTCACTCGCAGCCGACTACATACACGGGTTGGATCCCGGGCGAGTGACAATTATCGGTGGCGGCCAGATGGCCAACTCCGTCAACGATCGCCTCGAGTCGACCGACTGGCAAATCGTCAGGGTCGCGCGGCGCCCCGAACTCGTGCCCGGCGCCAGTGGCTTCGACCAGCTCGAAGATGCTTTGACCGACTCGACCGTTCTAGTCACAGCAGTCTCTTCCCCTGAGCCGATCCTGAATCACGAGAACTTCGCTCACCTCACCAGCGATGCCATTGACCGCCTAACCATCATCGATTTGGGAATGCCAGCAAACGTGTCACGCGACCTGCCCACATCCATCAAGATTCTCAACATTGACGATCTCGCCCACGATGGCAGCTACACAATCTCTACAGAGGCAGCAGAGAACCTGATCGAGATGCGGGCAATTGAAGCCCACGCCCGGGCCATGAACTCGGCCCTCACACCGCTGATTCGGGCACTTCGCGACAAGGCCGAACAAGCTGCCCAAGAAGAGCTCGACCAGGCTTTCGCCCGACTTAAGAACCTTGATGACAATGACCGCGCTGTGGTCACTCAGCTAGCGAGAACCCTGACCAACCGCCTCTTGCATGACCCCTTGCTTTACCTCTCGTCTCATCCTGAGGCAATCGCCAGCTCACAAACCGCCCAGGCAATCCTCGGCATCGATTGTGTCGGAACATCCACCAGTAACGACGTTTCCCGAAAGTCCCGTAGCAACGCATGACTCAACATCCACCGCAAAGTATTTTGCGTATCGCCACACGCAGCTCGAAACTCGCTCTAACCCAGACCACTTGGGTGGCCAATCACTTGCAACAGCGCAATGACCACTTGCGGGTGGAACTGGTCGAAATTGCCTCGGCAGGAGATCGCGATGCTCACTCAGACATCTCCCAACTCGAAGTTGGCGCCTTCACCAAGTCGCTCCAGTCTGCTGTCTTGGCTGGCCAGGCCGAATGTGCTGTGCACTCCTTGAAAGACCTGCCAACCCTTGAACCAGACGGACTCACTATCGCAGCCATTCCACCTAGAGAAGACTGGCGAGATGCGCTGGTGTCCAACGGTAACCTCACGCTCGAAGAGCTCGCCCCCGGAGCCAAGGTGGGCACCAGCAGTCCACGCCGGGCCCTGCAACTACTTCTGCGTCGACCCGACCTCAAGATCTTGCCGATCCGAGGAAACGTCGACACTCGACTGACCAAACTTGATTCGCAACAATTTGATGCCGTTGTGTTGGCGGTAGCGGGACTCAACCGCCTGAGCCGAGCTTCTGTTATTAGCGAAATCCTCGATATTCTGCCGGCGCCCGGCCAAGGCGCCCTAGCCCTTGAATGTCGATCCGACGATGCCGCTACCGTCGACATCTTGCAGTCGCTGCACGACCCTGCAACCGCTCACCTCGTCACAACAGAGCGAGCGTGGCTGCACGCATGCGGGGCCGGATGCCGTAGTGCCGCAGCAGCCCTCGCAACCTTGGGGCACACATCAAGCCAAGTCCGTTTGGACTGGTTTCATACCGGCGCATCTGGCACAGTCTCGGGCCCGATCGAAGCAAGCGTAGAGCTAGCAGCCGGCGCCGCTCGAGACGCACTGGCCCAGCAAGTGTGATAAATCACGTCAACGGATCGATCAGCACCTATCCTCATGAACAGCATGAAACCAAAAGTCATTATCACGCGACCTGAATCAACCGACGGACCTCTATCGAGTGCGCTAAGGCGTAACTCGCTGGTCCCGCTTCATGCGGCCACTTTCGCTTTTGTGCCCGTCGAAGACGCCCCCACTGGTAAGGAAATCGAGGACTTTGATTGGGCGGTTTGGACAAGCGCCAACACTGTTGACGTGGTCAAGCCTGCACCTTCTGCGGCCACCAAACATGTGGCCGTGGGCAAGGCGACCGCCAGTGCCCTCGAGAAGCTGGGCATAACACCGACGCTCGTGGGCTGCGGCTCATCAATGGACATCGCCAACCTGATCGTTCCTCAGGTTCCTGCCAAAGCCAAACTGGTCTATTGTCGGTCGGCTGTCGCAGATGCCAGTTTCCCGTCACGCCTGCGCAGTGCCGGCATCGATGTGACCGAGCGGATCGCATATTGCATCGGCCCGGCCAGTTCGGAGTCATTGTTGCAGGCGCTGGAAAAAGGGGCCCAAGCGATCGCCTTTGCCAGCCCCAGCGCTGTGACCGGGTTTGCTTCGATAATCCGTCACGACCGTGAACTGTGGGCGCAAAACAGTGGGATCATTATTGCCAGCATCGGCTCCACTACGTCGTCCGCTTTGCGTAACCACTTGCGCTCTGCCGATATCGTAGCGACCCAACCGACCTTCCCATCCCTGGCGGCAACGATCGCTCGAAGGCTCGAAGCCAACAAACGACTAACCCCGACAGCTCAACAGAAAGAGACGTAACCTCTGATGGACCAGCACGGCACTTTCCCCCAGACTCGTATGCGTCGATTGCGGACCAGTGCCGCCATGCGCGCCATGGTGGCAGAAACCACTCTCGTAGCAAGCCAGTTGGTGCAGCCTCTCTTTGTTGTTGAGGGATCCAACATCCGTCAAGAAATCCCCTCGATGGTTGGCCAGTATCACGTTTCGCCAGACCTTGTAGCTCAAGAAGCGAAACGGATTGCCGCCGCCGGTGTGGGCGGCGTATTACTCTTCGGACTCCCCCATCACAAGGACGCTCAAGGCTCGTCGGCCGCTGATCCGAACGGACCCGTCTGCGAAGCAATCCGAGCCATCAAAGCGTCAACCCCTGACTTGGTTGTGTGGGCCGACGTCTGCTTGTGCGAATACACCGATCACGGCCACTGCGGATTCATCAACCCTGACACAGAGCAAATCGAAAACGACCCCTCGCTTGAGCAGCTCGCCAAGGCCGCCATAGCCTACGCCGATGCTGGATGCGATGTGGTAGCGCCATCAGACATGATGGATGGACGAGTGGGCGCAATCCGTACCAGTCTCGACCTCGCCGGCCACACCGACATTGCAATCGTCAGTTACGCGATGAAATATGCGTCGGCGTTCTACGGTCCGTTCCGGGCTGCTGCGGACTGTGCTCCTACATTTGGCAATCGGAAGACCTATCAGGCGGATCCCGCCAATGTCACCGAGGCCCTTCGGGAAGTTGCCCTTGACATCGAGGAGGGGGCGGACATGGTGATGGTGAAACCAGCCGGCCCCTACTTGGATGTTGTCCGTGTCGTGGCAGACCACTCGCCCGTGCCGGTCGTTGCCTATCAGGTGAGCGGTGAGTATGCGATGATCCAAGCCGCCGCCAGCCAAGGCCTGCTCTCGCTCGAAGA
>JBCKKC010000085.1:0-5228 GCA_038904395.1 Acidimicrobiia bacterium
GCCAGAGGTTAACTTGCGTGCGAGTCCCGCCGCCCGCCAGGGCAAAGAAACGGACAAAGATTGACTCCACCCCGCCCGAACCCCCAACGAGACGCATGGCTAATGGAGCAGACTTCTGTGAGCGGCCCCTTCGACATCTCGCGCCAGCAGGAAGATAAGATCGCCGAGCCGATTCAGATAGGTCAAGAGCTCGAGACTGGCTAGTTCACCTGCGGAGTGGAGTTCGACGGCGAGTCGTTCCGCCCGGCGGATCACGGTTCGAGCAAAATCCAAGGCAGCGGAGAGAGGGTCGCCGCCGGGAATGACGAACTCTCGCAGCTCAGGCAAGTCTTGTTCGTAGTGACTAATCAAGTCGCCAAGCTGAGTACACATATTGGCATCAACCCGGGTTTCGCCGGCCACTAGCCGCTCGTGGTTGTCGGGGGCCGTCGCCAATTCGGCACCGACCACAAAGAGCTGCCGCTGTAGAGAGAGGATAAGGTCCGAGAGTTGCTGGCGCTCGTGTCCTGATATTTGGGCTCGAGCCAAACCCAACGCCGCTACAGCTTCGTCGACGGTGCCATACGTGTCGACTCGCAGGGCGTCCTTGCCGATGCGACCACCGTAAAAAAGTCCAGTATTTCCGCTGTCACCCTTGCCCGTATATACCTTCACAGTTTGCTAGGTTAGCGGAGTCGACCTCAAAAGCGCTACGATACTGATGTGACAACGAAGTTTGACGTCGAAAACCTGGGTCCCGGCGGTCGTTATGCTGCTGAGCGGGTCGCTGACATTGCCGACATAAATGCCTCAAGCCGCGTCCTCGAAATCGGAGCAGGTCACGGTGTCGCAGCACTCCACTTGGCCGGCACGCGCGACTGTCGTGTGGTGGCTACCGACAAAGATCTAGAAAAATTAGAACGATTGCAGCGACGCGTGCTGGCTTTGCGGCTAGAAGGCCACGTCGATGCCAGCCGCCTCGACTGCACCCGACCATTTCCCCACTCGACAGGTTCGTTCGACTTGGTAATGGCCGGATCCGTCCTTGACCGAGTCGACGATATGACTGTTCCCGTCGATGAGGCTTTCCGCGTCTTGCGCTCCACCGGTTTTTTCGCCGTTTGGGGTGCTGTCTGGAAGCGAGAGTCGCGAGACCCAGTGGTCACGCGGACTCTTGGCAAGAACATCCAATCGCTAGCGGACTATGAGCTCCTGCTGACTCAGGCAAACTTTCGAATTGCTGCCAGCCGCCTATTGCCCGATCATTTGTGGGCCGACTATTACCGCCAGTTTGTCGACGTGATCGAATATGAGATGAATGGATCTCCTGACCTGCCTCTTCCCTGGAGCTGGTACGAAGAGGCCGCCATCGTACTTACACATCTCGATGTTGTCGGGATCGGTCTAGTTGTCGGCCAAAAAGAACCGCCCCAAATCACCGAGGAAGAGATTGCCTCAGCAGCAGCTCAAGAGTTGGAAATCCCCCTCGAGCTCCAATCCATCGCCTAGGCGATTGGCCCTTGCCTGCTATCACTCTTGGCTTATATCTGCTATCATGCAGATATGAAGCAGCTGCTAACCCGTGTACCAGATGAACTCCACAAGAAACTGCGAGCGAGAGCCAAGGCAACAGGTGAGTCGATGAACAGCCAAGTAGTCACATTTCTTGCCGACTCTCTTGCCGCTCAGGATCGACCACGAGAGCGCATTCGAAAGTTGGCCGAAAGTAAGGGCCTACTCGCCCAAGTCCCAGCGCCACTCAACCCCGAAACGGCGAATGAGCTTTCTAACAAAATCCCTTCGGGCTTTGGCGCTGCAGTATTGTCAGCCCTCGAATCCGAGCGTTCTCGTTCATGAATCTCTACTATTCAGATACGAGTGCTCTAGCGTCGGCGTATTTCGAAGACGAAACTGATACTGACGATCTGCGATTACTCCTTCTCGAGGGCGACGAGCCCGTTGTCACATCCGAGCTAACCCGGATAGAAATGGCATCGGCAATTTGTGCGGCCGGACGGGCCAAAAGAGTCAACCCGACCCGACTGTTGAACAAACTCGACCAACATCTCGCCCCAGGCGGCCCAATCACTCCCCTCGCCTTTACGCCTGGCAGCGTGCTGGCTAAAGGAATCGAGATTATTCAGTCCCAGCATCTGCGGACCCTTGATGCGCTGCATCTTGCCGTAGCGCTCACCGATGCCCTTAACCTGGCCTTAGCTGCCAACGCTCAGCTTGTCTTTGTCACGCGGGATCGTAAACAAGCCACGGCAGCCCGTGCCTTGGGCCTCGAAGTCGCCTGAGAACGTTCGACTAGCTAGGCCCTTGGGTCGCTACGAGACTGCTCGGGCAAAGATTAGCTGGCCGAGAGATACTGGCCGAGGACTACTGATCCGAAGGCCAGCATTGTTGCCACGTAGTAAAGGCCCGTGGCTGACATAACCGACGCGTAACCTTTGACCTTTAGCGCCCCTCTGACGAGGAATAATAGGACCGCAAGGAACACGGCCAGTGCTAGCCATGCTCCGACAAAGATTTCGTTGCCCCCTGCAAGTCCGGTGCCGAGCCAGAGCGAAAACAGCCCAACTGCGACTACATACGCGCCAAGTGTGCCAGCAGCGATGATGTTGAGCCGGTTGATCGCCCTCTTAGGCAACTTAGGGTCGATCAGATACCAGTGGCCCAGCATCATGGCATCGGTAATTACTCCGACAAGCGCAGCCGCCGCCAAACTCTGAACGAGGCGGGGCAGGAATTGGGGATCGGAGACCGGCAAGAGGCTCGCTTGAATATCGAATAAGCCAAGAACCGCCATGATCACGGCACATGCTTGAAGAGATTCTTGCAAGTACCGGCCATATCGTGCATTACGAATCTGCGGAATGGCTGACACTGCAATGGCGAAAACGGCAAGGATGGCGCTAGCCAATAGGAATCCAACGTGACCCCTACTGAGCCACCATCCCCCGAGTAACATGGCCGCGCTCACGCCGTTGACCAACCAACCGTAACCGGCCGATGCGAGTCGCCATGTTTGTACGACAAAAAGGGCTGCCAGCATGCCGGCAGCCCATTGAGTCATGATTAATTCGGGGACAATAGTAGGCAGGTCTCTAACCCTTCAACTTGGCACGCAAGAACTGGACAGTGCGCTGCCAGGCAATTTTGGCAGCTTCTTCGTCGTGGACTTCGGGGCGAGTGTCATTAAAGAAGGCGTGCTCTACATCTTGGTAGATGTTCATTTCCACATCGACACCGTGCTGTTGTAGTTGACCCTCAAGTTCAGACACCATAGCTGGCGATGCCGAAGCATCAAGCTCAGCGTAATGGCCCAATACTGATGCCTTGATCTTTGAAAGGTCGGGCTTCGCATCAGCCCATGGGATAACTCCGTAAAAGGCAACACACGCCGAAACGAGCGGGTTCTCGGCTGCAAGGCACAATGCCAGCCCGCCACCCATGCAGAAGCCAATTACCCCAACTGTCTCACCCGATACTCCGGCATCGGCCAACAAGAAGTCAACGGCTCCAGACATGTCGGCTATCGCCTCAGGAACCTGCAGAGCCATCATCTTCTTCTGGGCCTCGTTTGGCTCGGATGTGGTTTCGCCACGATAAAAATCGGGCGCCACGGCAACGAAACCAGCCTCGGCAAATCGATCGCAAACATCCTTGATGTGGGCAACAAGGCCCCACCACTCTTGGATCACGATCACACCGGGAAAGTGTGCGCTGGCGTCTCCGCCATTCTCAGGTCGGGCCAAATACGCCGGCACAGCTGATCCGTTACTTTGAAACTCAATCATTGCACCCATCATGGGCTCCTTTTAGTTTGGCAAAAGCTCAGGTTACCGACGAAAAACGCCGCTAGACCAAGAGATTTATGGCCTGATGATCTTCATCCCATGTTGGAACAGTTGTCGGGTTGGAAGTCATCGCCCGATGGCTAGGCCACACTTTGCTCTCAAAGGGTCAATGATGAGTGCCAACGTTAGTCGTAAAGACCGCGAAGCCCGAATCGCCACAAACGGACGAACCGACCGACTGACGAAGTCCCCGGAGGCTGGAGAGCAATGATCACCGTGCTATGTCGTATCGTTAGAATTCACTGTCCGAAAAACGTAGGGCACCTCAGATCTGGCTGAGAGACGAAATTGGAGGCCGATTCGTCGGTGGATATGTGCTCTATACCGGTTCTCATATCTATGAACTAGCTCCCGGGATAAAGGCTGTTCCCATTTGTTCCCTGTGGGCGGGGACCCAATTGTTTGTTTATCCGGCCGCCCCTCGGTTTCAACCGCCATTAGGAATTGTTGTTGCGTGACGAGTGGACATGCTAGATCAGTAGGAACGGCTTCAGAGCCACTCGCACTGGTGTCGGGCTATTTCCTTCGGGGCGCCCGGGATGTCCTAGCTGGCCGCGGGCGTTGTCTCCCCAACAGTGGGCATCCCCGGCAGAGTCGACAGCGCACGAATGGTAATCACCTGTGATGATGGTTGTGATGTTAGCTAGCGGCACCCCATTAGCATCTGCTACCCGAACTGGTACTGAACTGTTAATTGTTGTGTTGTTGCCCAGCTGGCCACACTCGTTGCGTCCCCAGCAGTGGACGTGGCCAGCTGTGTCGAGGGCGCATGAATGAGAGTGGCCTGTGCTGATGTCTTTGATGTTGGCTAGTGGGGTCCCGCCGCTGTAGACGACTTGGACTGGTGTCAGGCTTTCGTCCGTGGTGTTGTTGCCCAGCTGGCCACTGTCGTTGCGTCCCCAACAGTAGACGTGGCCGGCCTCATCGAGCGCGCATGAATGTTCGCGGCGGGTGCTGATACCTGCGATCTTGGCTAGTGGGGTACTGCTGCTGTCAACAACTTGGGCTGGGCTGGGGCGGTTGGTGGTTGTATCATCACCTAGCTGACCGGACGCGTTGTGGCCCCAGCAGGAGACATTACCGGCGGTAGTGAGCGCACACGAATGACCCCCACCCGTAGCGATGGCTGTGATACCCCGCAGCGGCGTGCCGGCATTGTCAATGGCTCGGGCTGGGCTGGGGCGGTTGGCGGTAGTGTTATCACCTAGCTGACCGGACATGTTGTAGCCCCAGCAGTAGACATTACCGGCGGTAGTGAGCGCACACGAATGACCCCCACCCGTAGCGATGGCTGTGATACCCCCCAACGGCATGTCCGCATAGCCTATAACCTGGACCGGTCTGAGGCGGTTGGCGATTGTGTTATCACCTAGCTGACCGGACGCG
>JBCKKC010000086.1:0-5139 GCA_038904395.1 Acidimicrobiia bacterium
CTCTGGGCGCAAGTCTCCATTGACGTTGGAGTTGGAAACCCACCCGGAAATGGTGCGACCGGATTTCCATTGCTGTCGTACTGGTAGCCGAAATCGTAAAATACGCCAGTCGGGAACGAAACACTCTCAACTGCTATACCGTCCGTGCCCACAACCGGCTTGGCATTCACATGCAAAATCCGTTTGGCAGGATCCTTCACCTGGTAGCTACTGACCGTACCCTCGGAGGTTCGTTCTGTCTCGATCTTCCACTTCGAGATGCTTCCATCCTCACCCCTCGGCGGCGACTTCAATGTCACATTATCGGTGCCGCTGCCAGCAACAGTCCATTTAGAGCCATTCGCATCTGTGACCCCTGCCAATTTGTGTTCGGCACAGACAGGCGATGCCGACCAGGCAAATCTCAAAGTGCCCCCATACTTTGGGGCATCTCCCGGAGCACCCTTGTACCACCCGTTCAGAGCAGCCCGATTCTGAAACGTGACCACATCGCCGCATGCATTAAAGGTTTCCACACTGCCATCAATCATCCACAATTCAAATCCGCCCGGCCACTCCGGATCAGTAATAGGAAGCTGACACAAAGACATGTCTTTCAACCGATAGTTGTCTAGAGCAGAATCCTTAAATGCCATTACCCCATAGGGATCAGGATCTTGTCGAGCAGGTGAAACTCGGCCGCCATCGGGCCCAAGAGCAGGGCATCCGATATCCGACGTCGAAATGCGGAATTCTTTCCCGCCAGCCTGATGCAACACCCTCTTGTCGGTATCGATAAAACTGAACCCCGGAACCCAATGCTCGCCAAAGCCGAAACGGTCAACCCCGACCTGAGACTCCCAACACAACTCGAACCCCGTAGGCAGATCAGCCACCTTTGCCAACTCAATACCGCCAGGTAGACAAAACGACACACCACCCGTACGCGGGTCAATATTCACATCCTTAAACTTCGCCATGCCCGCAATACTGCCAGGCTCATCCAAAACTTCACCCGAACGCACCCCCGAACATCCAACCCCGACCAACGCGAGTGTCACCCCAACCACTAGCCACCCATATAGACGTTTATGCGCAAGGCGAGGATGAAATTCCATATATCAAGTATCGGCAGTCATGTAGGTAACTTGAAGGATTTTTAAGGTTTTGGTGTTTGGGTGTCGATGGTGGGGGTGATTGTTTTTTGTGTGGGGGGGGGGGGGTTTGCTCCTCCGCCAATGTGGGGGGTTTGTTGTGTTTGGGTTGCGGTTTCGGCCGGTTTTTGTGGGGTTTATTGTTTTTTGTGTGGTGGCTGCGGGGTGTTCGGGGTTGCGTGGTGGGCGGGTGTTGAGTGAGGTTCCGGATGTTCCTTTGGGGGGTGGTGGGGATGGTTCTGTGGGTTTTAAGGATGTTCAGGTCGATTTGCGGTCTGGGTTTGTGTCGTTTAGTTCTCCGTTGACTGTTCCGTTGGCGCGGGTGTCGGGTTTGCCTTCTGGGGTGTCGTTGGATTGGCAGGGTGGTGTTGGTGGTGGGCTTGTTGGGGGCCGTTTTGGTTTGGGTCAGCGTTGGTCTTTGGGGTTTGCCTTTGTTGATTTGAAGGGTTCGCCGCCGGTTTTTGATAGGGGTGATGGGAAAACATATTTGATGTCGAATGTTCGGGGGTGTGTGTCTGGGGAGGGTCCTGATCGGTGGCCTAGGCGGATTGTGGATGGTTATGGTGTGGGCTATTTTGATGTGCATAAGGCTACTGGTGATACGGGTTTGGCGAATTATCGGTTGCAGGATATGGCGATGTGTTCGAAGCCTGGGGGTTGGGAGTTACATCTTGTTGATGGTGGTGTTGAGCATTTTAATGCATGTGGCGATTTGGTGACGTTTCAGAATCGGGATGCGCGTGCGGCTGGCCGTATGAGTGGTGAGGGTACTTTAGTTTTGGGTTGGGCGAAGTCTCCTGGTTGTGGGCATCGGTTGAGCTCGGTTACGGATTCGAATGGTTTGGTATGGACGTTTAGTTCTTCGGGTGGTGTGACCACGATCAGTTCGCCCCAGCGGGGCGAACCCAATGGTGGGGTGTTGAAGTGGGTGGTGGGAGAGACCAGCACGTCCGAGGGCACGGTTACGGGCTACACGGTCACGGATCCGCTTAAGCGTGTTTTAGCTGTGAAAACAGTATCCACACCTGCGGTGAATGGCCGGTCGGATCTTTTTGTTGATAGTGTGACGTTTCCTTCGGGTGCTCTCTATGACATTGTTTATCCCCAGGATGGCAATGGGCATGCTACTTCACAGTTTCCTACAGGTATGTCTGTGTGTGCGGCCACGACAATAGTTCAGAAGGAGTGTCCGGATCATGTTTTGAAACATTTGACTTATGATTATGATCCGCCGGGTAATGGGCGTAACACATATTTGGGGCCTAAGGGTGATCCGATAGGTTTACAGACAGGCACGTCGTGTGTTGATGGTACTTGTAGCAGCTACACGTATGCGTCTGAGACTGTTGACGATGGTGGTGTTGTTACTCGGTCGTCGTTCAATAATTTGGGTTTGTTGACGGATCAGGCGATGAGTCTGGGTGGTCGAGAGTTTAAACGTTCTGCTTTCCATTATGTCGGCGACAAAGGAACCGAACGTAAAGCCAATTTCGGCCGGTTCGATAGTTTGCCAGCGAATTTTGATAGGCCTGATGTTGTTGTCGCGTCTATGTGTGATCCTACATCACCAGTTTTTTGTGGTTTTCGGAGTAAGGATCTGGAAATTGCGGGCCGGCTGACGGTGGATAAGTGTGATCTTCCGAGGTCGCCTCCGGGGAGTTTCCGTGGCGATGTTACGTGTGCTAAGTATCATCCCCAGACCGGCCTGAAACTTGGAGACACAACAACTACAACGGAGGGCCAAAAGAACCAGGTTGGTTCAGTCACTTCAAATATTGCCAAGCTTTCGGAATGGAACGAACCTCTCGATATTAAACATGTGATCACGAACCCGGACAAGACTCTAACTGGTACTTGGACTTTACGTAGCGAACCGCCAGCTGGGTCAACTGATCCGAAGCAGCCCCCTAAGCGTGTAGCTACGGTGTTGGGGGCGGTAGGTGCTGCTGGTAGCAGCCCCGACAGTCTCAAGTTTCAGGCGCATCAGCAGACTCTGTACACGTTCGATCCGACCGCTACCGAGGTATTACAGACCGATGTTGCAACTAACAAAGCTCGGGGCGTCGATTGCGCTATTGCTGACACTACCGACCCCACGATTAACCCTGTCGATGCTGACCCGGCTGCTGTCTGGAAGAACACGACATGTCCTCATGTCACTACCCAACGCACAATGAAGACCACATCAAGTCCGGCCCTTCAGACGATCACGCTCACAACTGTTAGAGACGAAATTGGGGCTGCGAATTTGCAGCCTGCCGTGACTCACATGGTCGATTTGGTGACAGATAAAACGTTCCAGAGCACCCAGGCGATCATTCCCGATTATGCCACCAAACCGACACCATCCGAACCGCTCAAAATCGTCACAACTAGTGAACATGATGCTGCCGGTCGGACAACCAAAGTTGTTACCCCCACAGATCTCAAAACCCAACCGCAGGCTGTGACCTCTATCGATTATGTCGACTGTAACCCGAACCCGGAGGTATGCCAATGGAAATGGAACAACGCGCCGGCCCAGTCGGATCCGACTGACCGTTTCGGGCCTATCACCACGATCACACACCCCCAACCCGCCGGACAGTCCAAGGCATATCAGACGCGTGCCGGTACGGATGTGTTAGGCACCCACCGTTACAGTGCCGATAACATCGCCCCGGCCGACAAGAACGCTCAACAGCAGCAGCTTGCAGCGACAGACCAGGATGGTATGACTATCCGTACACGGACCAGCACCGACGGGTTCGGCCGGATAGCACAAGT
The DNA here is from genome assembly GCA_038904395.1 of Acidimicrobiia bacterium. Lineage (GTDB taxonomy): Bacteria > Actinomycetota > Acidimicrobiia > UBA2766 > UBA2766 > JBCKKC01. The sequence continues at coordinate 3,900 of JBCKKC010000086.1, forward strand.
TTTTGATGCCGACCAGGTTCCCGCCCAGATAGTCGATTATGACTATCAGAACCGGCCGGTCACAACATTTTCACCGAACCCGAACGGCGGCCAAACAGTCACAGGGAACCTCACCCGAACCAATATCACCTACAACAACGTCGACAACACCACACTCACCCAAACCGTCGGAGCCGACAAGCTTGCTTCACCCATATATTTAACAACTTTCAACAATCAGAAGAAACCTATCAGCCGTACTCTGACCGAGCCAGGCCAGCCGGATCCTTACACAGCACTATCAGCGACCCTAAACAACGCGAACCAGAACACAGCCACGGCCGCCACGAATCCGGCAACGCCTGACCTCCCGATCGCTACCGATACCCAATATGATCTTACTGGCCGACCAGATACCTCGATCACTACACCACCGGCCGGGGCCTTCTCGCCAACCACTATCCCATCGGATCCGACCGAAAAGATCTCGGCGACGAATAGCTATGACATGTTCAACCAAAACACCGTCACCCGCTACCAAAACCAGGCCGAAACGTTTGATACCTACACCGACACATACAACAAATATAAAGAACTCACCTGTATTACCGACAACCTTGGTCATCCAACCATCAACACGTACAACCCGACAACGAACGAGTCGCTCACCAGCCAAGACCCCAACGGAAACATCACCCACACCAGCTACAATCCCAACACCCGAACGGTCAAAAACACCTGGACTACCACCACACCCCCGCCAGCCAGCTGCCCAACCAGTCAGCAAGCCACCCCAAACCCCGCAACCCAGACCACCCCAACTTCCCCAACTCAGCCGTCTTCCCAAAAACAGGAACAGACCACCCGAACCTACAACATCTCAAACCAGCCCAAAACCATTACCAACCTGGCTAACAAAGACCAAATTTCGTACAGCCACACCAAAGCAGGACAGCTCTCAACAATCACATACACAGACGGAAAAACTAGAACAAACAAAACAATCAGTGTCACCTACGACGATAACGGACGAAAAAAAACTCAAACCGATATCGTCGGAAATACCACCATCTACCACTACCACCCCGCAGGCACACTGAAGCGAGCCACCACACGAACCAACAACGGCCAAGGCCCAACAACAGCCAAAACCACCCACACCTACACCACCCTCGGCCAACCCCAAACAACCACCAGTCACAACGCAACCGGACCGCTAACTGTCAGTACTAACCAATACGACACCAAACAAAACCTCACC
>JBCKKC010000087.1:0-5004 GCA_038904395.1 Acidimicrobiia bacterium
TCGCCGCAACTATTGAACGACTCCACACCGCCATCAACAAGATGCAACTCCCAACCCCCACCAGCCTTTGAACATGCAGCCATATCCTGCAACCGATAATTCACCAAACCCGTATTACCCGCAGCAGGATCCACATCAAAATAACGGACACCCAAACTATCCGGCGACGACCGAACAGGCCACTGACCAGCACCCCCACCAGGCTCACAACCCTTAATGTTGTGGTCTATCAAATATGTTTTCCCATCACCCCTATCCAACAGCCTCCTAACCCCATCGATATAAGGAAAACCCAAAGACCAACGCTGACCCAAACCGAAACGGCCCCCCTTAAGACCACCACCAACACCACCCTGCCAATCCAACGACACGCCAGAAGGCAAACCCCTCACCCCAGCCAACGGAATAGTCAACGGAGAACTAAACGACACAAACCCACTACGCAAATCAACCTGCACATCCCCAAAACTCGCCGACCCATCCACACCACCACCCCCAGGCACCTGACCCGCCTCCGACACAACCCGACCAGACCGCAACCCCGAACAGCCGGCAGCCACCAAACCCAAAACCATAAAACCAACCACAACCGGCCTAAACCGCAACCCAAACACACCAAACCCCCAACATTGGGAGAGGGCAAAATTATCCTCACAAAAAACAATCACCCACACCATCGGCACCAAAAGCCAAGACCTTAAATAAAATTAAAAAAATTAGGGCCCAGCTTCGCAAGTTCAAACACTGGGCCGTAGCCCATCAACCATGAGTCGAGACAGATGCACCACGGCAGCTGGTAAGCAGGATTGGGTTAGTATCCTTTGCGGCAGACAGCATCGGGGGTCGGTGGACTACACAGCCTGATGCCTAAGACGTTGTTACTGCCGCCGCTCCAATCTATTGTGCACTTATGCATCTGGGCGAAATCGGTCCTGACATTGCACCAGCCTTTGTTGGATTCCATATTTAGATTGGACCAATTGAACTCGGCGATTGTCGAGGGCGACTCACCCTGGCAGTTGTCAGAACATAACCGCGCCCATCCTTCTGTACCCTTAATACCTTCGCCAGCCGAGCCAAACTCTAGATATTGACCTGGCGCGATCATTTTGCCATCAGGGTTGGCGTCGATAAACGAGTACCGCACGTCATGCGGTTTGATGTAAACGTTGATGGGAGTGCAATTGAAAATCCGAAGCCGAGTTGAATGATAGTGATCTGCTGGTGGACCTCCAAAAGGAGCTTGACAACTGCTTTCGTCGACGTAAAAGTAGTTGTGGCTGAAGTTCCCGTTGGGATAAAGCTCAGCGATACAGGTAAGTGCGGTTTGAGTCGAGGGCTCGGGTTGGGGCTTCGCGGGCGCGGGAACACATAGTTGGGTGGGCCCCGGGCTGGACATCCCCCACATGGCATATAAGCACGATGTGCCACAGATTTGTACCTGACCAAATGAGTTACCCGGAGGAGGGACTGGGGGCAATGTGAGCTCGCTATGTGGTGCAATTGTCACGATGGGCGGCCACTTTTGAGTGGCAACAAGAGGGCTACCACCACAAGTGGATGTTGCGATGCTTTGAGAAACGGTCAGGGGCTGGGTAGTGCGATTCCTAATCGTAGCTGCGGCAGCGTAGGCAGTGTCTGTAGCGATCGGGGGCAGGGTGGATACACGAGGTGGTGTGTAATATAGGAGGTTGGCGTCTTCTGCCCCCCCAGTACCTGGGGCAGATAGCGTGACGCCATCCACCGTTAGGTGGACCTGGTTCCAGTCCCCCGGGTCGTCCTGGTTCCAAAAAAACCCGTAGTTGGTCGAGCCCCCCCCGGAGGTCACGTAGGCGTTAAAGGAGAATTCGCGGCCAAGATCTTTATTCGACAGAAACGTGGCTTTTCCGTCGGTGTAAGTGCCGTATGTTTTGCCGGTATCGTCTCTTAAGGTGGCGCTGCGGAGTGTGCCCCGCATGATCCCAGCGTCCACGTACGTCGCATCGTAGACTTCGCCCGTTACTAGAAAGTAAGGGCGAGGGGAAAAGAAGCCACGGCGATCGTTGGGAGTCGCAGTGAAGCGCCCCGTGTCAATCTCGCCGTGTGTTTTTGCAGCAACGGGCGGGCATGGTGGCTGATCTGTCTCGGATTGAGTCTGGGCTGCGGTCTGCTGATTTTCAGATTGAGTTCGAGTTGGTCTCTCAGCAGTCTGGCATGCAGATAGGCCCAATAAGAACAGTGTGCACGTGAAGAGTGCTGCCAGCTTTCTTGGCCTGGGCTGTCGTTTCGTGATGCGCTCCCTATCATGCCATCTCATGTAGCACCTTTCGGCATGTGATGGGTCTTTCTTTAGCAATTGTTTACGCTTGGAGCCGACACAGCCTAGGACCATCTGACAAGCGAGGCTACGAACTGGTTGGGTGTGCCGGAGAATTGACGGCTAAAATGTGACTAATGCGTGTTTTGTGGCCAAGCTTCCCGGGAGTATCAAAGACTTCCGCTGACCGAATCGGGCGCTACCGCGGTAGGTTTCTCCAGGATCCACAGGCTCTATCCGACAATCCGACCGAGCGCAAGAGATGAACAGAAGAATGATATATCTCGACCATGCAGCGTCGACGACAATGCGTCAAGAAGCAATTGCGGCGATGCAACAAGTTTGGGCTGATAGCCCAGCGAATCCTACCGGCGCGCACGGCCCCGCGCAAACTATGCGCACGCATCTCGAACTGGCCCGTGAGCAAATCAGTCGACTCTGCGGAGTCAAGCCTTCGGCGGTCGTATTTACTTCCGGAGGAACGGAATCCGATAATTGGGCTATCTCGGCAGGTGCTCGGCGGGGTAGAGTCCTTTATTCTGCGATCGAGCACGCGGCCGTAGTCGAGCCGGCCATCCGGGCTGGTGGCGAGTCGATACCGGTGGACGCCAATGGCGTTGTTGACTTGATTGCCCTCAAAGCACGCCTGCGTCAACTGAGTGAAGAGGGTGTTCCGGTCGGTGTGGTGTCTGTAATGGCTGCCAACAACGAGACGGGGGTCATACAGCCCCTGCTCCAGATTGGCCGCATGGTGCGAAAGCTGGCTCCTGGAGCCTTATTCCACAGCGATGCTGTGCAAGCTTTCTCCAAAGTTCCGCTCGATATTCCTGCCCTGGGGTTGGGTGCTGTATCGATTTCCGCCCACAAGCTGGGCGGACCGATCGGCACTGGAGCGTTGGTGCTTGGTCCCGAGGTTGAGCTCCACCCATTGCTGGTCGGCGGAGGCCAAGAGCAAGGCCGCCGTGCTGGCACTCCCGATCCTGCTGGTGCTGCCGGATTTGCCGCCGCCGCAGCCATCTTGTGCCCGACCGACTGGGAGCCAATTCGGCAACGGCGTGACCGTCTCGAAGCCACCCTCAAGTCCGAGATTGAGGGGCTGGTTGTGCACAGCGCCGATGTTGATCGCTTGCCGACCCATTGTCACGTAGGGATTCCCGGACTGGCTGCCGATATTGCTGTGATCGCCTGTGACCGGGCCGGTCTTGCTCTGTCCTCCGGGTCATCGTGTTCGAGCGGAGCCCAGAAGGCCAGCGGAGTGATGAGTGCGATGGGCTTTTCGGACCAAGGTGCTTTGCGTTTTAGCCTCGGTTGGACCACTACAGATGACGACATCGACCGAGCGTTGGAGATAGTCACGGATGTAGTCAGTAAGTTGCGTAAGCCTCGTGACCGGCCCCCAGCCCCGAGTAGTAGGGTTTGTAGCCATTCACCTCCACCTCATCGTCATCCTGAGGGAGCGCAGCGACCGTGAGGATCCACCTGCTGCGAAGCCGCAGACCAACCTACATATTCGATCCATTTGAATTGCTTGTTGCGAAGGTTGCCCTATGACTATGTCTGTGATTGTTGCCATGTCGGGCGGAGTGGATTCGTCTGTCGCCGCTGCCGTGTTGGTTGAGCAAGGCTACGACGTCATCGGTATCACTATGAAGATGCACGATTCTCCGAAGGCAAGCGGTTCGAAGGCCGGATGTTGCACGGTCGAAGATGCCGATGATGCCCGATCGGTGTCGGCTCGACTCGGCATTCCTTATTATGTCGTCGACCTGTCGGAGCCGTTCGGCGAAAAGGTCATCGACAACTTTGTGTCTGAATATGCCGCTGGACGCGCCCCCAATCCGTGCGTGGAATGCAATCGCCATATCAAATTCACCGAGTTGGCCGCTCGAGCCGATGCTCTGGATATTGACTTCATCGCCACCGGCCATCACGCTCGCTTGCACAATGGGAGCTTGTTCCGGGCCCTCGACAGTCCAAAAGATCAGAGTTACGTGCTGGCCTGCCTCGATCCAAACTTGCTCTCGCGGGTAATCCTGCCGATCGGCTCAATGACAAAAACCCAAGTGCGCGAAAAGGCCGACGAGCTGGGGTTGCGCACAGCCCAAAAGGCTGAGTCGATGGGCGTGTGTTTCCTTGGCCAGCGTGATAAATCGTTCTTTTTAGAGAAGCGCATCGAGCTGACCCCCGGCAAGATTTTGGATCAGTCCGGCGAAGCGATCGGCCAGCATTCCGGCGCACCAATCTATACGCTTGGGCAGCGCCGTGGCGTGAGTGTGGCGGTGGGCGAGCGTGTCTACGTGCACGACGTCAACGTCGCCGATAACACGATAACCGTTGCGCCAGGCTTGCCCATGTGTACCAGCTTCACGGCCAAGAATGCATCGTGGCTAACGGATATGACCGACCGTTTGGCCGCCTTCGAAGCCGGATCCGATCACGAATCGGATCCGATCACCCTCGACGTGCTCGTGCAAGTCAGCGCTCACGCCCAAGCCCGGGCGGCCCAACTAGAAATGTTGCCGGACGGTCAGGTGAACGTTTCTTACATCGATCACGCTCCAGCGCCCGCCCCAGGCCAACTCGCCGCCTTCTATGCCGACGACAACGTGGTTCTCGGCGCCGCCACCATCGACTCCGTCGAATTCGTCTAGCCATTAGAGCGTTCCCTTCGCCATCTTGTCATTGCGAGCGGAGCGAAGCAATCCAGG
>JBCKKC010000088.1:0-4504 GCA_038904395.1 Acidimicrobiia bacterium
TTATGTGGTGTGGTATGTGGATCGTCGGGTTGGTTAAGAACGTCTTGGAGGCCCGATTTTTCAGCGAGACCTACTTCGGCAACATACGACGCTGTTTCCAAGATTTCGGCGAGCAAAGGAATAAGGCGCAAAGGCCCTTTCTGGAACTCAATCAGGCGGTCTAACTCGGTCTGGTTCGCTACAGAAAACGGCTCCAATGCCGCATTTGGGTACGTCCTTATAGCCGCTGTTATTTCCCTTTTGGTTGATGCAAGGATTCCCGCCCTCATGTTGAGGAACTGAAGATTGTCCGCGAGTGATTCTGTAGCGGGTATCGTTCCACGTGAGTACAGGCCCAGCCTTTCCGGGGGACCGCTCCTCAACTCTTGAGCAGTTGCTTTGATCTCCTTTAGTGTATGAAGCCTTTCTGTGACTAGCGAGCTCCATCCCGTTAGAAACGAAATTCCCGTTAGGCCAAGGCTTGCATATTCTAATTTGGCTGATTGTTTCTCCGAGAGAGATGTATCCCAAATGGCGATCTGCCAAGTAACGACAGAGGCGAGGTCTGAAGCAAAGCTCACGCCGCTTAGGAGTTTTGTGGCCAAGTCTGCCTCTCTGAGCTCGAAGAGCGCAAGTCCTCCTAAAAGAAGTCCTAGACTTGCGGCGAGTGTTTCGCCGATGTGGTCTCCGAGGTGTTGGTCAGAGTGCCCGCCCGGATCGGTCTGCATTTTTGGGTTTGCGTGCGTGTAGGTGTAGCGGCCTTGGAGTGGTTGTTCGATGTTGTCGGCTTGGGGGAAGCGATTTTCGTTGAAGTTGAGGTAGCGGAAGCGTAAGTATTGGAGGGCGAGGGCCGGCAAGGTGAGTTCTTGGCGATAAAGGAACGGGTTCGCGTTTATGGAGTCAGATGGCGGTTGAGCTGGGGCTGGCCCGGCGGAGCTGGGCCGGTTTGCACTGGGCTGGCCGGGGGGTTTGATCGTAGTGACTTGGCCCCAGTCGCTGTATTGGCGGAAGATGCTGTTGGCTGGGGTTGGTTTGGCTCCGGTCTCGCTGGTCGTGTTGGTGGTGCCGTCTGTGTGCAGGTAGAGAGTTGACGGGCCTTTTGGTGTAGTGACTATTCGGGCATCTCGAGTGCCGCCGCTTTGGAGGTAGTTGGCTGTTGTTCCGCCCTGGGTTTCATTAACGACTTGTGCGATTGGGTCGTTGTCGTGATAGTAAAGAGTTGTTGCTCCGGCAGGGTTCACACGTGACTTGATGAGGCCGGTGGGCCAGTAGGTGAGCGTGGATGTTCCGCCATTTGCTGGCGCGACTGTTGAGAGTTGATTGTTGCTGTCGTATGCGTAGGTTTGGCCGGTGTGGTCTTTGAGCTGGTTGTTGCTTTTGTCGTATGTGTCGGGGCCGAGTTGGGTGGCTTTGCCGTCAACGGTGACGGATTGAATTTGGCCTAGGCCGGATGTGTCATATTCATATGATGTGGATCCGGTGGGTGATTGGATTGTTTTGATGTTGCCGGCGATGTCGAAGGTGTAGTTGGTTGTTCCGCTGGGTGGTCCTGGGTGTGAGGGGTTGGAGTTGGACAGGTCGCTTTTGGTGAGTCGTTGTTGCCAGTCGTATGTGTAGTTCGTTGTGGCAGTGTTATTTTGTGTTTGAGTTTGGTGTTGGGTGATTAGTGGCGGATACAGGCTTTCGTCCAATTGGTAAGTGTGGTTTTCGACGAGAGCGCCAGCAGGGCAGGAGATTGGTGCCCCCCCGTCATTGCGAGGACTGCCGCTTTGGGCAGGCCGTGGCAATCCAGTCTGACCGGTTGGTGCTGAGCTGGGTGTTGCCGTTGGTGCTAGCGTTGGCTTTGTTGTGCAGGTGATGTTTTGGGTGAGGCTTCCTGCGATGTCATATTGTTGGCTGGTTGTTGTGTTGTTTCCATATGATGCCTGCGTTGGTCTACCGAGCGAGTCGTAGCTGAATTGGGCGCTGGCCGTAGTTGTTTCGCCGCTGGCGGTTACTGTTGCGCCGGTTAGTTTGCCGGCCGGGTTGTATGTGTTTGTGGTTGTGTTGCCGGCAACGTCGATCATGGTGTTTATTTGGTCTAGATCGGTGTAGGTGTAATTGAGAGTCTTGTCTTTTGTGGGGTTCTGGGCGTTGTGGTAGGTGATTTTGGTAGTTTTGCCGTCGAGGGTGTAGCTGTACGAGACCTGGTCTCCGTTGCTGCTGCTGACGGTTTTGGCACGGTTCATGTTGTCGTATGTGTATGTGGTGGTGATGGGTGGGCCGGCTGGTGAGTTTACCGTCGAGGTTTGGTAGATCTGTTGCGTGTAGGGCCAATATGTGGTTTTGGTGGTTGACCCGTCGGGATTGCCTATCGCGATGGCACTACCAGTGGTGGGGTTGTAGGTGTACCCGGTTTTTCCGCCTAAGTTGTCGGTCGAAGATGTGACTTGTTTGTATTTGTCATACGTGCTGAGGTAGGTATTGAAGGTTTCGGTTGGGTCCGATGGGGTGGTGTGGGTGTAAGTTGTTTGGCTGGCAAGGTTATGTTTGTCGTAAGAGGGGGTGGCAGTGAGTGTTTCGCCAGAGCTATCGGGCAATTGCGATGTGGCGGAGTTTTTAGCTGGCTTCCCGGTCAAATCAAATTCGTTGATGGTGTCGTTGTTTTTGTTCGTCGATTGGGTTTGTTGGCTGGCGCTGTTGTAGGTGTCGGTATTGGCAGCAATTTGATCTGCCGTGGTGGGATTGGCGAGCTTCTGGCCGGTCGTCTTTCTCTGACTGTTCGTTGTTTTGGTCAGGGTAGGCGCGGCTGTTTTGTCTGCGCCTGTGGTGGCAATTACCGTGTTGTTTTCGTAGTCGTCGTAGCTAATTTGCGTGTGTTTGGTTCCGGTACTGCCAGCCGGATCAGGCGTGAAAACATCGGTTGGTCGTCCCTGATAGTCGAATAGCTGCTTGATGGTTTTTGTCCCGAGAGCGTTGAATGACTTGAACAGTCGGTTGAATTGGTCATAGATTGTTCGGCTAGTAACCCGGTAGCCGTCTTTGTCGGTACCAACTTTTGGATTGGTGGTTTTGATGCTATCGGCGCTATATCGGGGGCTTCCCAGCACGTCAGAGCCAGTTCGGACGATGTATCCGTTGGGATACTTAGTGGTAACGATTGGGCCATAGTGAGAAACTGAGGGCTCGCCAGGAATAGTCAGCACCCAGTTGCATTGACTGGGAGTCGGCGAACAATCCTGATATTGGGTAGTTGTGGCCACGGTCGGGATTGGGGGCGGTGGTGTGGTGCAAGGATCCGGTCGACCCGCTTGGGCGGGGTTGATTGGTGTGGTCGTAGAAGTCGGGCGGCCGAGAGCATCATGGCTTGTTTGTGTAGTTAGGTTGATTGTGCAGTTCGGCTGGCTATCGGGCTCTGGAGTGATTGTCGATGTTGTTTCGTATTCCTGGTTTGTGACCAGATCAATCTTGGAAGTCTTTCCCCCGGGCAAGACTTTCCCGTCGTCACCTATGTCTAGCGTCGATATCGTCTGGCTGGCCCGGGTGGCACTTGGCGTAATTATTCGGCGCATGGTCACTACCGGACACGCATTTGAAGCTTTTAGGTTGCGGATGTTCAGTTCGCATGATTGGGCGGCGTTGTTGTCTGACGTGTCGGTTTGTTGAACCTCAGTGGCTGTCGGATCAAAGGTGAATAGGCTCTGCTTGTGGGCTTGCCAAGGAGACGACAGAGCTGTCACTGCTTCTTGTGCAAGAGAGGCAGCGTTTTTTTCTGCCTGTTGTAACGATGGCGCTGGCGGCAGTGATGCCCCATAGACGGTAGCAAGCCGGATAGGTTTAGGCGCTGGTGTGGGTGGCTCGTCACGGATTGATCGTGTGCCTTGGATCGAATTATCAGCATTCAAAACAACGTGGCTTGTCTTGAGGAGTTCGCCGAATTCTGACATTCCCCCGAGATCGACAATTGACGTGACAGATCCAGCCGTCTTGGCGTTGCCGTCTATGGTCGTTGAGGTTTCGCCGATCTTTTGGCCAATCGTGTCATGGGTTTTCATGCATTGGATCTGGATTCGGGCTTTCGATGGGATCCGGCTGGGTGGGGGCCCGCAGAGTCCAGGCCCGACAGTCGGCTCAGAGCTAGACGTTCCATTCACCACAAGGTCACTACTGTCTAGTCCGCACGGACTGCCGCTTGGCGACGTGACATTACATATAGACGAGGTGACGTACAACGGCCGATCATAGTTAGATGGCAGGTTGTAATAGGGGCCGAACTTGCTTTCGTATCTTTCTCCAGTATCACCCACATAATGGAACGCATCATGGCGAACCAGCGAGTCGAAGTCGCTGCCGACAAAGGTCTTTCTATCGGTTACTAAACCCAAATTGTTGAACCGGTTTAGCGTACTGACCCCTGAGTTACGCTGAGTCACTAGCGAATAGTAGAAGTAGTCGTTATTGCCGCTTTTTTCTAACGCTATCTGGCCGATTGTTTGCTGCTGGCCCGAGGGGTAGTTCGTTCCAAAATAGGAGTGCCCTTCATTGC
>JBCKKC010000089.1:0-4310 GCA_038904395.1 Acidimicrobiia bacterium
GCGCCCGTGGGGATTGTCGCCATCGTGTCCATGAAGACCAGCTGGAAGAAGAAGAAGGCCAACACCCCCACGTCATATGCGTTACCTGTGAGAGCGATCGGACCCCACGCAAATATCTGCCAGTCGCTCACCGACACAGAATGGCCGAACTGTTTGAATCCAATCATTGGGATGTCGGCCAGACCGCCGAACATGAAGCTGTATCCGATGAGAGCGAACGCCAGCGCTGCCACACTGAACACTAGATAATTAGTCATCACCACATGAGAGGCATTTTTGGCACGGCAGAAACCTGTCTCTACCATCGCAAATCCTGCCTGCATAAAGAAGACTAGAGCTCCAGCGACGATGAGCCAGGTCAGATTGATGGCGATTCGGTTCTTGCTGGTCGCTTCGGCCACATCTTTGGCGGTGGCAGGCTGATCCGGGTTAGATGAGATGAGAGTGGTGTCGGTGCCGGTTTTGGACCCATCTTTGTCGCCACTGGCATATGCGGGGGCGCTCAAGCCGAGTAGCGCTACGAAACCGAGCAACAGAATCAAAAAGGACAGTTTCTTGCGAGTCATCGATTTCCTCCTGAATCGCCTTGGCGCTCACTTAGGGCCCGTGATGGAATAACATAGGCGTTTGCAACGGCCATGCACGACGCTCGCTGCGTTCCTCCTCCTCGGGTAGTGCCTGCTACGCATCGTCGTCGCGCCTTGCGAGAGCCGTCCATGACTCGCCGCAAAACGCGCTAGCTATTCCATCACGGGCCCTTGTGTGAGCCCACCTGAGGCTGCGAACTGAATAACTGTGTTCGAAACTACACAGTGGGGATTACGCACGAATTGCCCACGCGTGAATGACATGTCAACTGAGGATTTCGACTTTGTGACACGCGTGTTGCCATTCTGTTTCGAGTCCTGGTCGTGGCGCTGCAGGGCTCCTCGACGACACCACGACGGGTGAAACCGAGAGCAGCCCAACATCCCAGAAAAGACAGGCAAGACCTCTGGTACGCTACTGCGATCACTTTGCCTCCTTAGCTCAGTGGTAGAGCACTTCCATGGTAAGGAAGGGGTCCTCGGTTCAATCCCGAGAGGAGGCTCTCGTCAAGTTTCTCCTTTCTCGTCTCGCTTGGGGCGGGGTCTGCTCGCTCACTCAGCCCTTTAGGAGCGGGAGATGGGTTTGGCTCGCTCCTGGCGACCTTGATCGGCCTCCGGCCTCCAAGTCGCATAGTCGCTTCGCCTAAACCCATCTCCCGCTCCAGCTCACGAGTTCTGAGACGATCCCGCCACAAGCCGTGGCGACCGGAGAATTCTTAGTGTTCGCGCGGGTTTCAATATTGACGGGCGGCTTCGCCGCCGATAGCACAGGGGATAACGGGTCGCCAATTGGCGATTTTTGCAGCATGGTTGTTGGGCTACTCGTTAGGGCCGGGTTCGGCGAGCAAGTGTTTCTATCTATAACTCTTTAGTAAAGGTGGCAGTAATACTGCCACCATCGCCCCTCAAGTACGTGATGACCATTGCGGGAATTCCGACGACATCAAAAATACCGCCCCAGCCGGCCATCGAATCCGCTGCTTCCCATACTGGCGACGTTTGGTCTTTATAACGGCGCAGATTCGGCTCAACGTGGGCTGGTTTGTAGCCGTTGGCGGCCAATAATTCTATGGTGCGTTTCCACCGGCGTTTAAGGGCTGGGCGTTGGCGGGCCGCAACTTTTACCGTGACCGTCTCTGGCTCGTCGGCCAGTTGGGACTGTATCTGGCGCTCTAATTTTGCGGCCCACATAAGCTTTCCTCCTTTAGGCTCTTAAGTCGCCTTGGCCGGGGATATGTTGCATCATCGCCGGGATCACAACCGCCTTGCCCCGCACCAGCGCTATCCCTGGGCTAACCACATTCTGATATGCCGCCTTAGCCCGCACATATCTGCATGGTTCGGTGATTTTGCAAGCAGCGCCCGCCATACCATTTTTTGGGTCTGCTACGACAGGATATGCATAATTCTGGCTTTGGTGATCAACTGTCATGACCAAATCGGCCCCATCCACAGTCAGATTTAGCGGGACCTGCTGGCCGTTCGCATCCAAGGCCCAAGGGGCAGTGATAAGCAATTGAATGTTGTCCGGTGCATCAACAACAGCCGCACCCCATTGACAACAATGGCATCAACTTCCGGATGTGGCACGCCGAGAGGTTCAATCATGTCCTTGATGGATCCGGGATCTTTAAAGGAGCGTGAGACAGTATGAAAGATCAATGTCTTGGGTAGAAAGTCATCCAGATTCCCATATCAGCGAAGTAGGCTATATGGGACGTTTCCCCTGCTAGATAGCCTGCTTCCTTTTGGGAATCGGGGTCGATCTACCTTGCATTTTGCCTCGCGGATTGTGGATCGAACAGCGTGGTGGGCCCCGCTGTGTGCTGTTTCCTGTTCTCAGAATATTTTCAGTCACAACATAGAAAGACAATTTGATGGGATTTATGAATAAAAAGAAATACTGGCTTTCAGGGCTTATTGGGGGTGCATTTGCGTTGTGTGGCTTTCTTGCATCACCGGCAGACGCCATGGTTGATGAGGGTGGCTCGCGTGTCGCCGTAGAACGAGGCCGAGGCGGGCAGGAGCGAGAAGGCCATGCTGATCCGATGGCGGGTTTGCCACTTGACTCAAGTGTCCGTCTCGTATGTGAGTTGCCCAATGGCCGTGAATCTAGTCTCATGTTTGATGGTTCAGCTTCAGCGAGCCCAGATCGCCAAACCAACAGCAGCCGAGTCACAAGTTCAGCGAGCCCAGATCGCCAAACCAACAGCAGTCAACGAGAGCTGCGAAGTGGCGAGTCTGACACACCGCTAGGTCTCGATCCAGACCGTGACACACTTGACGCTTCTGTACTCGATGCCCAGCCTCCGGCCCTAGCAACATCGGTGACCCGGCCTGAGCCAGGTCACCGCGATGATTCAGCGACAGCGACCAATCAGGCCGCCAGTGCCGGGTGGTGGCTGATGCAAGATGACGACGATGATGCCACGTCTCACTCAGAGTCGGCTGGCAGGCAGAATGTCCGCCTGAGCGGTGATGTCTCCGTGGGTGGCGCTGAATCTGAAGGCACCGCTGAGTTCGCTGATTCGCCCGAATACAGGACAATAGGTGATCAGCTGCACCATCGGGTCATTCCAATGGTGGAGCTTCCACGACTGCTTATCCCTCTTCCTGGCCCGAGCCCCTGGCTACATCCCGAGGTAATGGTTGATCTATATCAGCGCCTTGGTGGAGCCGTGTCAGTGCCATTGGGAGCCATTACATATGTAATCTTCCATCAATACGCTGACTGGGAATTAGTGTTCCCCGAGTCCCCAGCGTTCCCGGAGGGTGCAACACTTTCGATGGTTGAGTTCGCGGCTCGGTTTGAAATTCTTCCGAGGCAGGTAGAAGAAATTCGTGCTGAACAGCTGGAGGCTCGGCTACAAGCCGAGGAACAAGCCGAGGAACAAGCCGAGGAGGACGAGGACTGGCAGGCTTGTGATGATGATTGCTCGGAGTTCAGTGGCGAGCCAATGTGCGTTGGGGATGATTCCACTGGCCGCCGGTTTTAGGCCAATGCCCGAGACACGCGTGGTGTGGGCTCCTTTTCGGCATCTTTGGACCATTCCGACGGGTAGTGCGTAGACTCGATAGTCTCATCAACGCCTAATTTCACTTCACCCGGGAGAAATTCAATCGTGGCATTGCGTCGGCACACGATCAGAGTTGGGGCAATTTCGCTACTGGTCATGTCACTGCTGGCGCTTCAGACCCCATTTCAGGCCGGGGCTGTGGCGCTGGACCCAGTCTTTACTCCAACTCCTGGCGTAATGAATTTTCAAGCTTCAGCCCCGGGCGCGAGTCACAAGCATTCCAGCATTGTGGCCATCACGTCGCAAACGGACGGCAAGTATGTCGTTGCTGGGTCTGCTCATGATAGTCAGAGCCGACCGTGTGCATTTGTGGCGAGAATGTTGTCAAATGGCCAGCTTGATGCTTCGTTTGGCGAAAATGGCATAACTCGGATTCATGGATCTGATCCCGCGGCCTCGCGGCCCCAATCGGAAGGTCGCGCCGTCGTGGTTGCGCCAGATGGCAAGATCTGGCTGGCTGGCTACGCCTTTAGCTCAGAGAATTACCCCTTCTTCTTGATTAGTCGACTCGACAGCAACGGTCATCCCGACCAGTCTTTTGGCGAACGGGGGAGTGTTCGGATCAACGTCGCACGATCGAGAGTTGAGGAACCACAGTGCAGAGCAAATGCGCTTGCTCTGCAAAATGATGCGGGAGTGACCAAAC
>JBCKKC010000090.1:0-4102 GCA_038904395.1 Acidimicrobiia bacterium
TTCCCCGCTCTATTCCATCGTTGTAGCTGTCCATGTCTCTAGCGCCTGCATCCGCAAGCATGTTGTAACGGCGCTCCATTTCCTGCACCGCCCAAGTGAGCGCCTCAGCGGCTCGCTTTGGTTGGGTCACCACTCCAGTGAGCAGATGCGGCACTCGGTTGTAACGGCTCAGCTCGACTCGCTTGGGATCGATCAGAATCAGCCGGACCTGCGACGGCCGGGTACGACACAAGATTGATGTGAGCACGGAGTTAATACACGAGGACTTGCCGGATCCGGTTGCTCCGGCAATCAGCAAGTGTGGCATCTCAGCGAGGTTCACCAACACAGGTCGACCACTGATGTCGCGACCTAAGCCAACATCGAGCGGATGTCTGGCGGTTCGCGCCTCCTGTGTGGTGAGCACATCGCCCAAAGTAACAAGGTGACGCACTTTGTTTGGTACTTCCAAGCCGATAGCTGATCGACCCGGAATTGGCGCCAAAATGCGAACGTCTGGGGTGGCCAGGGCATAGCAAATATCTGGAGCCAGCTTGGTGAGCTGATTCACTTTGACACCTTGATCGAGTTCCACTTCAAAGCGAGTCACTGTCGGCCCAGAAACGATCCCTACCAATTGGGCACCAACCTTGAACTCACTCAGGGTGGCCTGAATAACTTCACCTCGCTCCTCCAGCATTTTCTGATCGACCTCACGTTGGGGTGACCGTCGTAGAAAGTCGCCCTCCGGTAACGTGTACAGGTGGTCATCGGGCGCTTTAGCACTCGTTGCAGCAACCAGCTCTTTACCCCCAGGCTCTGGGGCTTTCAGTGCTTGCATACCTTTGCGTGCATCGCGGCGACCCTTGGGGGTGCCGTCCGCCGGGGCTTCGCCGGCCGGATTGATGCCAGCCGACGACATGATGGAAGCCACCGGGCCTGCCAGCGGGCCGGTCGAGGGAGCGTTCGGCGTCACGACTCCGGAATTGGTCGGAGGATCGCCCGCCCCCAGTGAACGACTATCTTTTCGGGATCCACGTTTAGCACGCTGCATCGAGACGCCAGGATCATCGTCGCCCCAGCCCCGTGCATCGGAGTCAGTCTCTGGTGCTGCGCCGTCCTCACGAATCGGCGGTGTTGCAATCACCCGCCATGCCCGCACAAAGCCAAGCCAGACGGACCGTGCCGGCTGACCCGAAGCCAACAACACGCCGGCAGCCAGAATGGCCACGCAAACGATGGTTGCCCCGGCAGTTCCCAGAGCCCCCGCCAAGGGAATGGCTAGACCGGCCCCAAGGTAGCCACCTCCGTGACCCATGGCTCTGACTGCAGCGCTGAATTGCTCGGGCCCTCGGGCCATATGAATGAGCCCCAACAATGCCAAAACGGCTGCTCCAGCACCAAGGAGAACACGGGCATTAAATTCAAGTCCTCTGCCAGCAATGAGTAGGATCCCGGCCGCTGCGAGAAGAATCGGTACAAAGTAGGCCCCGATCCCAAACAGAGCTCTCGACACCAAAGCCAATTCTTTGCCGACCGGACCCCCACCACCGAGCCAGACACCTATCGCAACGAGTGCCCCGAGAGCAACAAACGTGAGACCTACCAGATCGGCCGCATTGCTCGTCAAGTGCCTGACGAGCGCTTTAGCCAACGGGTTGGGTCGACGACGGTGCCGGGCATGACGGTTCGACCCAGACCGCGCCTTGCGTTGAGTACGCGGCTTGTAGCGGTTCTGGCTCGCAGACTTGACACTTGGCCGACCCCCGCTCTTGCGAGTGGCCGGGACCTTGGCATTTTGTCGTGTTCTAGCTGGCATCGGCATCTCCAGCAACTCACCCATGGCTGATCGGAATGATCAATCTCTAGTTCAACCTGTTCCGAAGCTAGCAGCTGAGAACGCAATGGGGGTGTAGGGTCGCCCGGGCTGACCTGCGAATTTAGAATTTGAATTGCTCGCTACGCTCGCAGAATTCGGATTCCTGGATTGCCACGTCGCCCCAGAGCGGGCTCCTCGCAATGACGGGAGGGTCTGTAGCGGCTCCCTCAGGATGACGAAAGGGCGCCGGACCTCTGAACTGATCAGACCTCGACGACAAGGGGGAAGACGATCGGGCGACGCTGGGTGCGAGCGTTGGCGAAACGAGCCAGACTCTGGCGCACATGACGGTTTAAAGTAGTGAGATCAAGTGCACGTTCGTTGGCGGCACGCTCGATGGACTGCACGACAAGATCAGCGGCTTCGTCAGCAAACTTGTCGAATTCATCTGGCGCCAAGAACCCTCGTGAGAACAGCTCGGGGCCCCGGGTCACCTCACCCGTATGCGAATCAACGCCGACAACACAGATGAGAACGCCATCATCTGCCAAGGCCCTGCGGTCTCGCAATACGCCGTTCGTGACATCGCCAATGCCAGATCCATCGACATACACATAACCCGCCGGAGCCGACTCATCCGCTATGGCAATCCCCTCGTCAGTTAGCTCTATAACGTCGCCATCTTGAGCGAGAACCACATCGTCACTTGCCATACCGAGGTTGAGGGCAAGGTTCTTGTGCGCAACCAAGTGACGATACTCGCCATGCACAGGGATAAAGAATTCTGGCCTGATCAGGGCGAGTAGCAGTTGCAGCTCGGGCGCACCCGCGTGTCCGGACACGTGCACTTTGGCAATTCCTGAGTGAATAACCTCCGCGCCTGCCCGCATCAACCCATCGATTGAGCGGTGCACGCTCATTTCGTTGCCGGGAATCGGCGATGCAGAAATCACGACGGTGTCGTGTGCGCCAACCTTGACAAACTTATGTTCACCTGCTGCCATCAGCGACAGGGCCGCTAGCGGTTCCCCCTGCGAACCGGTACAAACAATACAAACCTCGTCGGGTCGATATTGGTTGACCTCTGAGATATCTATGATATTCACATTGCTAAGCTGCAAGAGCCCCATCTCAAGAGCCAGCGCAGTGTTGGTCTTCATTGAGCGACCCAAGAACGCAATCTTGCGACCAGACCGGGCCGCTGCCAAACAAACCTGTTCCACACGATGCAGATGGCTAGCAAAGCAGGCCACGATCAAGCGCTGATCCTGACAGCGAGAAAAAATATCGCTCAGCCACTGGCCGACCACACTCTCAGACGCAGTCATCGTGACCGCTTCGGCATTTGTTGAGTCCGAGAGTAAGAGACGCACGCCCTCTTGGCCCAAGGCACCGAACAGGCCCAAGTCGGTGAGACGACCGTCGACCGGGGTCTGGTCGAGTTTGAAATCTCCCGTGTGGCAAATAGTTCCCTGGGGTGTATAGAAGGCGAACCCGCAGGCATGAGGTGTCGAGTGCGTTACGGGAATCGCTTGAAATCGAAACGGTCCAACATCGACAATCTCGCCGTCGCCGAAAGGTCTCAAGTCGGTCTGGTTGAGGACTCGAGCTTCTTCGAGCTTGGGTTTCAGCAGGGCTAGAGACAAATCAGTGCCATAAATAGGCACTGCCACGCTTTTTAGCAGGAAGGGCAACGCTCCGATGTGGTCCTCATGACCGTGGGTTAGCACAACGGCAACAAGATCATCAGCCCGATCGTGCAAAAAGCTGAAGTCAGGCAGGACGAGGTCGACTCCAGGCATGTCATCGGTCGGAAACATCAATCCGCAGTCGACGACCAGAAGCTTGCCTTCGATCTCGAGGCAGAAGCAATTCCGCCCAATCTCGCCTAAGCCACCTAGGAAAATGATCTTGACAGGTTCACTCATTCGCTTTTTAGACTACTTCACTACTCGGGGGACCGGGACAAACTGGACAACGACCTGCCTAAGCCTAGTGGCCAACTCGGACTCTATCGGCATAAGTGGCAAGCGAGTGGGCCCCGCCGGCAACCCTGCCATACCTACAGCAGCTTTCACAGGGATAGGTGACGAATCTTCGAAGAGAACCTTGAACAAGGGCAAAAGCTCAAAGTGAAGCTTTCGAGCGGCAGCCACATCGCCAGCTTGAAAATGCCTGATCATCTCACTAATTTGCAGGCCCGCTATATGAGATGCCACGCTAACCACGCCGACAGCCCCAACAGCCAAGTAGGGCAACGTTTGGGCATCGTCACCTGAATAGATTTCGAAAGCATCACCACAG
>JBCKKC010000091.1:0-4079 GCA_038904395.1 Acidimicrobiia bacterium
GGGCAGCATCGGGGGGCTGAGCGCTATGCGCGCTTTGAAGAGCGTTTGGAAACGCTGATTGTCTGGCGCCGCGAACACGTTGCAGCTGCGCCCCCTCGAAATCGGCTCCGGCTAGGCCTTGAACCCCTTGAAGCCTCCGGCCCCCTGAAGGGGGCGGATTCTGGGGGCGCTCACGCGGCCCTCTTCCTGTTGCTACCGCCAGTCCTCTGTTTTTGAGTTTCGGGTACTTGGCAGGCTGTTACCGCGCTTCCCGCGGCCAGTATGTTGAGTGCGGCGTTGTGGTCAGCGTTTGCTGTCCAGCCGCATTGTTTACAGACAAAACGCGCTTGGCTTTCCCGGTTCGGTGGTGCACCGTGTTGTGGTAAATAGTCACATTGGGAACACCGTCGGGAAGTATTGCGTGCGGGGACTGCAACTATTTCGCAGCCGTACCAGGGCCCTTTGTATTCGAGTTTGCGTCGTATCGTCCCGGGCGCGATGTCTAGCAGACTCCTGTTCAGCCCAGATTTAGCCCGAACGTTGCGGCCATGATCGTCCTGGTTGCCTTTAGCGCTTCGTGTCATGTTTCTGATCTTGAGGTCCTCAATCACGATCAAGCTGTGGCTTTTAGCTAACCATGTTGTGGACTTATTAGCAGCGTCTCTCCTCCTGTTGGTCATACGTCGATCAAACACTGTCAGCTTGGTGCGGGCTTTGCGATGGTTACGCGATCCCCGCCGAGTTTTCGATACCTGCGCCGCCAGGCCAGACCGTCGGGCACGTTCAGACGGCGACATTTTCGGGAGATCAATGACCTCACCTGTCAAGAGAGTCACCGGCTGGGCGACACCCATATCAATACCCACCTCAGCGCCAGAGATTACCGGCAGGATGATTCGTTCGATACAGCAAAGAGAAATCCACCACTGGCCCTGCTCAAAGGACACCGTAGCGTTTTTCAGGACACCTCGGTACGGTAGCGAAAAGGTGACACCATACTTTTTGGCTGACCGTTTCGATAATGACATGCGAACCCAGCCAAGTTTGGGCAAGCCAACATATTTCTGGCGGGCAGCATCGACGCGGACAGATTTGGCTTCGGGGACTCGGAAGCTGTCGTTACGATACTTTTTATGCGGTTTCGGATAGCCCCCACGGCCATCAAAAAATGCATCAAATCCCGATTGAAGATCAATCAGGACCTGCTGCAAGAAATGTTTCGGAGTCTCAGTCAACCACGCCAACCGGTCATCTAGAGCGACTCTGTTCGGCCCACGAGTGACAGGCAACTCGTTAGCTAACCCTTGCCACGAACGCGCTGGACGCCGATGCGGATCAGAACCTCGAGCCTTCCACAAACGATAAGACTCAGACAGATACAACAGAGCAGCATTATGAACGAACCGGCATGTCCCAACATAGGACCACAACAAGCGTTCCTGCTCGAGGCTGGGTTCTAGACGATAACGGAAAGCAAAATACCGCTCCACAACAGTAGACAATAGCCCGCACAAACGTTCGGGCACAAGCACCCCCGACCAAAAAATCTGCCGTAATACTCACACCAATGAAGGACAGGCCAGAATCCTTTCTGCTCTAGCAACCTTCCGCTTCTAGGACCCGAAAATGTGCCAGTTGAGGCTTCGGCGGGAGAGTGTATCTGGTCGATCGCAGCGGCCCAAGTTTCACCATCACTGTCGTGAAGCCCAAACAACTCTCAAACAATCATTCCAACTGTCGGCTATGAGCAAGTGACCTTCAGGAGTTCTTATTACAGCTGTGGGCCGATGCAGGCGGGCATTATCCCCCGTGGCAGCTCGGGCATCGCCTTGGTGTCCCCAAAAAGTGCCTTGGCCAGCTGACTGAGAAACGACATCGCCGTTACCACCAACGTATCCTGAATAGCCCCAGTAATCACCCCTGCCAGCAACAGTCGAGATTACGCCTGATGGATTCACATACCTGATGCAGTGGTTACCGGTGTCGGCAATATAGAGGCCTCCGACGTCATCGGGGAAGAGACCCTCGGGCCGATTGATCGCTGCTTCGCCCGCCCGGCGACCATCTCCACTGAAGCCCGTAAGCTTTCCTGCATTCGCACCGAATCCTCTTCCGGCGATCACGCGAATTTCGCCACCATTTACGCGGCGAACAACATCGTTATAGGTGTCGGCGATGAAGAAGCCGCGGCCGTCCCTGGCAACAGCTACCCTCTGCGGAAAATCTAAGCCAATTGCCAACGGATCTCGTATGCCAGCTTGAGCCCCAATGTCACGCATTCCACCAGCAACGGTGATGATTTTGCCATCGCTCGGGTCGACCAATCGAATGCGGTTATTGTGGGTATCGGCTATAAGTATCTTCCCGTCCGGAAAGAGGTCCACGCCTCGCGGCCTGAACAGTCGGGCATTTCGGGCCTCGCCACCATCTCCGCCAAACCCTTGTTCGCCATTACCGGCAACGGTTTCAATGTTGCCACCAATAATGAATCGCCTGACCCTGTTGTTGAATGTGTCAGCAACATAGACAACAGAGCCGTCGGGTGTCACCGCAATATCTTCCGGATGATTGAGCTGAGCATCAGAGGCAGCGATACCGTCGCCATTAAATCCTGCAACTCCCGTCCCCGCAACAACTGTTAGTCCACCGTCTTCCGCAAGTCTTACAATCCGATGATTGTTTGTGTCTGCAACGTATATGATGCCCGCAGCATCGACCTTTACAGATGATGGCGAACGAAATGGCTTTTCATTTACTCTCTCAAGGCACACGATTGAAGCAAGCGCCCCCGGCACCTGGGTATTCGCAACCATATGAATTGGCTGAGGTCTAGCTCTTGCCGATGCATGGGCCGCTGAGTCGTCATCGTCGTCGCGGTGCCCCGATGGTGCAAGTGGTGTGTTCCTTTGATCCGAAGCTGGACTGACGTTTTCCAGATGGGGCCCCAAGCTCGCCGGCCTCGAGCTGGCATGCTGCGATGCACTCATAGGTTGCGGCGTGGCTGACGCCGCGGTTCGGGCACTATCGCTATCTCTCATGGGAAATGAATCGACACTGGCAGAACTGTTGTTGTGGCGGGACGCCGCCAGAGCCTTGCCGGAAGTTTGCACAGATGCTTGGAACTGCGCTCCAGCGGTGACAGCATTGTCGAATGTCGCACCAGTGATATCTGCTCCCAAGAAATTCGCATTGCGCAAGATCGAGCGGTTGAAATTTGTTCTCCGAGCTAATGCCGATGGGAATGATCCCCACTCCAGGTTCACGTTCGACAAATTCACATCATCGACCACCGAGCCTGTGAAATCGGCATGAGCGAGATTCAGTCCCGACATATCAAGTGCACGGGGAAACCACGTGTCGCGACATGTAGTGTGACGAACAGCTGTGGGATTAGAAACGAGCGTGCAAGCCGGACGTGTTCCAGGAATTACAGCGTCATATCTAATTTCTGGTGCGGCCGCCTGAGCAGCATTGGGAGCCGACCAAACGAGTCCCCCTGCAACTAAAAGCAAACTAAGAATGACTGTAAGTCTTTTCGGAAAATTCATGATAGCGAGTCTCATGTAGATTGCTGTCCCTTGCTATTGTCGTCAAGGTCATTGCGTCGACCCTATTCCCCGGAGCTGAGAGTTTCCTTAAAGCACATACAGAATTTTCAGAATTCTCCCGAATTCGTGGCGGTCGCTAACGACGGTATCAGTTGATTGTGGTCAGTCAACAAACGTGAATCTAGTAGTAGCTGTCCCGCCAGGTGTTGTGACGACCACGTCTCGGGGTCCGGCCAGTTCGGCTGCTGTTACTACCCAGATGAAATGAGTCTTGACGCTAAATCGAACAGGCTTGCCACCGATTGTTACTTGCGTAGCCTCAGCGAGGTTGACGCCATGAATAAATGCTGCTGTCCCGCCCGCCGTAGATCCGCTGTTGGGGATCGGGCTATTGATTCTGGGTGGGGCGACAAAGCTGAACTTACTAGCTGCTGTACCGTTGGGTGCTGTGACTCGAACGTCTTGTGACCCAGCCCCCTCGGCCTCTGTTGTGATCTCGATAGCCGTGTTGTTTACGACTGTGAATGGTGAGGGGCCCCTCAGACAACAAGG
>JBCKKC010000092.1:0-4074 GCA_038904395.1 Acidimicrobiia bacterium
TCGAAATCGCCCAAACGGCGCCACGGCAACAGATCAAGCACGCCCCGCGACGGATTAACCACAGCCCTGTCAGGCCCAGCTGGAGACAGGCCAATGCTCTCGTTGGCAGATTTCACTTCCGTCGGTGCCCCTTTGGCAGCGTCATCGTCGGCCACGCCATTCTCCCTAAAATATCAGCAGCCCGTTCACAGAACAAAACGGAGAGACCCCGTTCACCCCGAAGGACGTTCGCCCCCAAGGTTGGTCACCCCGGGGTACTACCCCTTAAGAATAGGTATTTGGGAGAGGACAATGCTCAAGCTGGGGATCGGAGCGACAATTCCTTCCGGACGAGCATCTCACACCCCACCCCGTCACTGCTCAGCGAAACACCTTGTCCGGAACTTACATCTCACTAAAGTGACTCACGGACTAGGTTGCTTCCCTCACGCTCGGCTGGCGCCTCGCTCAGGGCAGGCTCTGCTGCGCTCCTCGCAATGACGGAGCGTGGGGCAGTGAATTGATACCCTAGTGGCGCTTTTTTCTGGATTTGGGCGTGCTCCGGCCGTGGCTACGACCACCGGATGGCTTCTTCTTGGCAGAAGTGCCACCGCTCGTTGATGGGCCTTCATCCGCCGATTCCGCCCCCGTTGGTGCAACAGTACGCTGCGCGCTAAAGGCTGTGTCCGAGTCACCAGCGGGGTCCTCGACAGCCCTTCGAGTTCTTGTAGGTGCAGCGACTTTGCCGCTACTGCGTTGTGCCATAGCCCGGGCCTTGAGCTTCCTATACCTTGGTTCAGTTTCTTTCCACTTGGCCAAGACGGGAGATGCGAAAAAGATGGATGAGTAGGCGCCCGCTGCGACGCCCACGAACAGGGCGAGCGCCAAGTCCTCAAGGCTGACGGCACCTAAGAACAGGGCCCCCACAAAGAGCAAGCTGGCTGCGGGCAACATCGACATGAACGCAGTGGCGAACGACCGCATCATCGTCTGGTTCATCGATTTGTTGACCAGCTCTGAATACGTAATCTTACCCGTGGCTAGGAGGGGCGAATTTTCGCGCACCTTATCGAAGACCACTACAGCGTCATACAGTGAATACCCAAGCATCGTCAAGATCCCGATAATCGTGGCAGGTGACACAACAAAGCCAACTATGGCATAGACGCCCACCGTGATAATCAGGTCATGTACCATTTCGGCGATTGCTGTAACCGCCATCTTGAATTCAAAGCGCAACGAAATATAGATCAAGACCAGGATCAAGAATATGACGAAAGCCTGCACCGCCTTGGATGAGACCTGGTCACCCCAAGACGGTCCGACACTCTGCTTCTCAATAGCGTCGGCCTTGACCTTGGCCGCATCAGCAAGACCTTGGGTGACCTGACTTACTTGGCTCGGTTTGACCCTATGAGCCTCAATACGTACATCTCTATCACCAGTTGGGCTGGACGCCTCCTGAATGACAGCACCTTCGATGCCAAACTGCGTCATCACGGCTTGTGCATCCTTGGTTGTGAACGATTTCGAAGGCACGGTCCACTTCGTTCCCCCCGTAAACTCGATCGACCAATTGAATCCCTTGAACATCAGTCCGGCGATAGAGACAATGATCATCGCCGCGGAAATGAGCATCCACATGCGCCAGCGACCAACGAAATTCACGTGGGTCTCACCCCAATAGAGACGCCTCAGACCTTGCATCATGATGGTGCCTCCGCTGCCGCCTGCGCTGGCTTCGAAAAGTCTTCAGGCCGATGCCAAAAGAGCAGCTTCGGTTTGTGGAATATGACAGTGTTGGCCGCCAGCAAGGTAGCTGGACGAATAAAGAACCAAGCAATGATGAAGTCGAAGAAGACCGAAATTCCCAGAAGCAAGGCGAATCCTCGCACCGACCCGATTGCCAGGAAATAGAGAACTATCGCCGACAAGGCAGTCACGATATCGCCAGCGACAATGGTTTTCCACGCTCGCTTAAACCCGTACTCAACGGCACTGCGCATGGTGCGGCCGTCGCGCAACTCATCCTTGACCCGTTCTAAAAACACGATCGCGCTGTCGGCATTAATACCGATCGAGATCACGATTCCAGCAATAACGGCCAGGGATAGAGTAAGCCCCTGGAACTCAGACATAAGGCTTACGAACGTGTAAATCATCACAGCAAATACGAGAAGTCCGGCCACGACAAGAATCCCGTACACACGGTAAAGAATTAGCACCAGGATAATCACCAGGGCGAGACCAATAATGGCGGCGATAGCACCAGCTTCCAAAGACTCACGTCCCAGCGTAGGGCTGACGGACTGGATGTTGCCCTTATCGAGCTTCACCGGCAGTGAGCCATAGCGCAGCTTCAGAGCCAGGTCTTTCGCTTCCTTCTCCTGAGCGTTTGTCGAGCCCTTGCCCATCGTTATGCGGCTGTTGCCGGCGATACCAACGTTGCACTGCACATCTTGAGCCACACCGGGAGCCGACTGCACAACGCCATCGAGCACAATGGCGATCTGTCGACCAGGCTGATTCTGCTGCTGACATGCGGCCTTGGCTGTCATGTCTTTATACGCAGCCTGCCCCTTGTCATTGAAGTTCAGGTTCACTTCCCAGGAGCCCGCCGGGTTACT
This sequence comes from Acidimicrobiia bacterium, assembly GCA_038904395.1. Classification (GTDB taxonomy): domain Bacteria; phylum Actinomycetota; class Acidimicrobiia; order UBA2766; family UBA2766; genus JBCKKC01. The sequence continues at coordinate 2,607 of JBCKKC010000092.1, forward strand.
GGGGTCTATTTGAGCCGTAGCCCCCGTAACATTTTTACCAGCGATCGCCTCGGGACCCAACTCATAAATGTTGCCGTCTTTGTCTTTAACGGTTATCGGCTGATCAGCTTTGATTTGATCCTTCGGCGTAAGTGGAGGCTCACCGGGGGCCGCGTTAGGAGCAGGAGCCTCGGGAGGGGCTTGAGATGGGGCTGGAGTCGTATCTGGCGCTTGGCGAGAGTTGCGACTTGGTAGATGCACCCCCTTGCTTCCGAAACCACGCGGAATTGCAATCTTAGGTTGGCCCGTTCCCGGAGGGACTTGAGCCCCCGGGACTTGAGCCCCCGAACCTGGCACTTCACCTGGGACACCTCCACCAGGCGCACCTCCTTGATTGAAGTTCACGCCTGGCGGCAACTGCACTCCTGGTGGTAGCTGTACACCAGGTGGCAAGCCCTGGGTCCCGCCGCCAGCCGCGGCTCCGCCCTTGCCCGCAACCTGTGTAACGGGCCGGAACGAAAGCTCGGCCGTGCTTCCGACAACTTCCAAGACACGGTCTTCGTCTTTTAGACCCGGCATCTGGATAACGACGTTATTGCTACCTTCGCGGCTGATCTCGGGTTCTGCAACACCCAATGCATCGATTCGGCTACGAATGATGTTGACGGCTGTGTCAAGGGCGTCGCTCTTTGTACCGTCGGGTGCAGTCAAAACGACACTAGTACCGCCGGCCAGATCAAGCCCGAGACGTGGAGTGTAGCCGGCCACTAGTACCCAAGCGAATAGGCCAGTGACAATCAATAAAAATGTGAGCAAAGCTGCCCAAAGACGTTTGCGTTTTCTCATTTCGCTCTTCTCAGTTCAACAACGCCATCGGCCCCTTAGAACCGAGTCTCACACCTAGGGTCGGGACGAGCTCGAAGTCACCAAACTACCAGATTGTCATTCCTTAGAGGACGAGCGTAGACCGAACTGCCTAACCTTTTTGCGATTCCCTAGCTTCCGATGCGGAGCTGGCCGGAGTTTTGTCGCTTTGGAGCTCCTTATCGTCTTTGCCTGCAGAGAGAGACGCTGGCGACGATTTCGAGTCTTCCTTATCTGAGATGGAAGTCGTGTCATCTTCGGGCTCGGCGACTGGCGCTAGGTTTACCTTGCGAGAAATTGCCGAACGCAAGAACTCTAATTGAGAACCATCGTAGGCCTCAATCATCACGCGGTCGTCGGTCACCTCGACAACAACCCCGAACAGGCCGCCGATTGTCACGATTTCATCGCCGGGGCCGATCGCTTTGACAAGCCGTTGATGCTCTTTGGCCCGCTTCTGTTGCGGCCGAATGAGCAAAAAATAGAATATAAAAAGTAGAGCGACGATTGGTAAAAGCTGCAGCACGTTCATGATTTTAAGTCTCCGTAAGTTCTCAGAACGACAATAGTACACCGCATTGGAACGAGAAGCTGGCACCTTAACCTAGATTTCCCGAAAGACATG
>JBCKKC010000093.1:0-4052 GCA_038904395.1 Acidimicrobiia bacterium
ACGACACCATAACGAGTACTAGCGACAAGACCGAAACTGGCCAAGAAGTCGAACAGTCGCTGCGCCAAGCACTGCTCGTCGGGGCAGACCTACCGGGGAACAAGTTCATCCGCTCCGGACCCGTGAGTTTGGACCCGATAGTCATCTGCGGACAAAACGTACTCGAAAACCTCACTCCGACAGCTAGAGCAGCAACGGCTTTAGCATCCACGGGTGACAACATTGTGCTCGAAACCATCGTTGCATTTCCGGCAACCAGCGCCGAGGCCGGATCATTCCTCACAACATTCACCACGACACTCGACAATTGTCATGAATATTCCCACGCTGACACCCACGCCAGCGCATTAAGCGCTCCGATCGAGGCACCTGCCGGGGCCAGCTCGGCGGTTCGTTACCTGCTCGATGGCAAAGACAACAAAGGCAAGCAGTTTTCGGGCCAATTAGTCCTGCTGCAATCTGGCGACCGAGTGGTACAGCTGACCATACTCAACCTCAAGGGCGAGCCTCTCGACCCTACGACCCAAGATATACTTCTTAAACGGGCAATGGAGCGCTAAGGGCCTGTGATGGAATAACTAGCGCGTTTGCGGCGAGTCCTGGGCGGCTCTCGCAAGGCGCGACGACGATGCGTAGCAGGCACTACTCGAGGAGGAGGAACGCAGCGAGAGCTGGTCAGGGCCGTTGCAAACGCCTATGCTATTCCATCACAGGCCCTTAGTAGCACCCGGTGGCGGTTCACAAGCGGCGGTTGGCAACTGAGCCCAGTTCAATGGGATGACCCAGGCCAACTTCAATGCAAGACAATTGGAGGCGGCGGGCGGAATCGAACCGCCGTAAAAGGTTTTGCAGACCTCTGCCTGAGCCACTCGGCTACGCCGCCATCACAGTAAAAACAACTTCGCGACACTCAGAGCCCACCGTACTAGACGGGACTAGAGCGGACGACGGGATTCGAACCCGCGACCCTCACCTTGGCAAGGTGATGCTCTACCACTGAGCCACGTCCGCAAGGCCTTTCATAGTAGCGCCAAGGAATCATTGAAAACCAAAAGACATCCGGGAAGTCGTAATTTCGCTTCAGTTCCAATGCCAACGTGCCGAGATCCAAGGGTACTCAGCTCACGCATGAGAAAGGCGGGCAAGACATGACAGGATTTTGCAACTGGTGTAATCAGGAAGTTCCAATCAATCCCGATGGCACATGCTTCCTTGGCCATCCGGCAAACATGGTTACCAGACACAGCGGGGAACCAGGACCGGTACCAGCCCAATCCCAGTCAGAACCCGCCGCCACGCCCACTGGGGTTGTGCCACAACCATCGCCCCAACCCCAATCCGTCCCCCCAAGCCCAGCGCCCCCAGCGCCCCCAGCGCCCCCAGCGCCCCCAGCGCCCCCAGCGCCCCAATCCGTCCCAGCAACCTCACCAACACCAGCACCGCAATCCATCCCGGCAACCTCCCGGTTCCAGCAACCTAGCGCTCCAGTAACGTCTCCGGACACTTCGACCGCTCCAGCGCCCGCTGTGGCCGCTAAGGCGAGCCCCGCTAGGCCAACAGCGCGATCAACGCCGGTTGCCCCGCCCCCTCGCACTACTCGACCCACTGCCAAATCACCCACCGACCAACCCAGAGCCACAGGCCAGCCAAGTGCCAATAGACCGGAAACTGATTCGCCAGAGCCGACGGATAAACCGGCTCGATCAGGCGGCGAGACAGTGCCTCACGTTCGACCGGCGCCGCCGGAGAGTCAGATAAGGGAACGTATGGATGACGCCTGGAGTGTCTTCTCAACAAGGAGTGATCTCCGCAAGCTAAGGGCCCATAACCGGACATTTTCTTAGGAGCGACAAGCCGAGAGCTGGCGAGAACAGCCTCTTCGCATCACTGTACTGGCCGGGGAAATTTCAAAAGCCGACGAGAGGCGATTTATCCTTGCAACAATGATCACCACACTCCTTTCCCAGCTCACCAAATTCGTGGATCGACAAGCATCGAGTCCTCCAACATCCGACCCTCAAGTCATCGAGTTTGTACGTCTGCAAGAAGAGGCCCGTGTGCCGACAAATGCACACGCTGGCGATGCAGGCTACGACCTGTGTTCCGTCAGCGACGAACACATTACTCCCGGCGAATACAAAACAGTTGGCACCGGTTTGCGCATTGCAATTCCCGACGGTTGGGCAGCACTCCTGCTTCCTAGATCTGGACTAGCCAGAGACCACGGCTTGGGCATGCTAAACAGCCCTGGCTTAGTTGACAGCGGCTATCGCGGAGAGCTTAAGGTACTGCTAATAAATCACGACCCCGATACGGCCATCGACATCAAGGCGGGTGAGCGAATCGCACAACTCATGCTTGTACCATTTGGCCAATGCGACTTTCTTGCCGTTTCAGAGCTTCCCAATAGTTCCAGCACCCGGGGCAAGCGAGGCTTCGGTTCCTCAGGCCGGACTTAGCAGCGGTTCCACATCCCATACGACCCAGCCTCAGTTTGCACAGGCCGGGCCTAGCATCGGCTCCTCGGACCAGGCATAGGGGCGGTCGGGCGAATACTTCAGCCTTTTCGGGTTCTTCTGCCGGTGCCGGAACCTTCATCTAGAGAATTCCCAGCCTGATTGCTATGGCCACATAGATGGAAAGCCAAAGCGCTACGGAAGAGATGGCTACAAAACTGCGCCTACGAGAACGGGCCTGCCGACTATTCCCGGCAAGATCCACCCTCGATGTAGATGGCCCATTTCCTGGACTTGCCAGGAAGCTCGAAGTGCTCACCCCGAGCCTGATCAGCAACTGGCCTGCCTTCAAAGCTGCCAGGAGCGCTAACGCTGCGAGAATGTAACCTAACTGCATCTTGGTCCTCCTTTACGGCGAATACCGACTACCGACTGGACAATCCGACTCTCGACCAGTCATCGAACGTATGTTTGTCAAACGTCACCCTAGCCTCCACTGCCAGAATGTCAATACTTTTCCGAACATATGTTTGCGGCGGCAGTTCTCTCCTGCTAGATTCAGGGACATGTTTCGGGATATCGTCAAGCAGAAGGCAAGGTGACGCAAGTGCAGTTTCTATCGATCACCGTGGGGCCCAGCGGCCCAAGAAGTGTGCGCAGCTGGCAGGCTGATGCGCACACTGTAGACCCAGCAAAATCCCCCACCTTTAGTTGCCTGGGCTTATCTTCGAGGGGGGCGGGGCGCGATGACTGACCTGACACCTAGGCAAAAGGCAATCCTCGAATTCATTGCCCATGAGTCGCAAAAGCGGGGATATCCCCCATCCGTAAGAGAAATCGGCGAAGCTGTCGGCCTTGCATCGTCTTCAAGCGTTCATGCCCAGCTCGCAACGCTTCAACGCCAGGGTTACATTCGACGTGATCCCTCGAAGCCCAGAGCGCTAGAGATCCACTTCGAACGAGAATCCGGTCAGATTAGTGAGCAGCGTCCACCACGATATATTCCACTCGTGGGCCAGATTGCAGCCGGCACCCCAATACTCGCATCCGAGTCAATCGAGGAAGCCTATCCGGTTCCCGCGGATTGGGTTGGAGGAGACTCGGGAACTCTCTTCATGCTGACAGTCAAAGGTGACTCGATGATCAATGCGGGGATTTTCGACGGAGACTATGTGATCGTCCGTCAACAGTCTCACGCCGAGAATGGCGAGATCGTCGCCGCCCTCATAAACGACAGTGAGGCGACCGTTAAGCGCTTTTTCCAGGATGCCTCGGGCATCACGTTAAAGCCCGAAAACGACAGCATGGAGGACATGAAGTTCGAGTCCGGGGTTGAAATTCTGGGGAAGATAACTGCCGTCTTCCGCAGGATCTAGCCTGGGCTTTCGCCGAAAGCCCAGGTGCGGAGCGAAGGGGTGAGGATCTAGTCCGTGGAACGCACCTGGTCCAGCACGACGAATCGTGCATACTTACCAACCTCAGATAGTGGGAGACGAATGGACACCCTTGTTCCTGAGGCCTCATGCGAAACTTCCGACACTTCGCCCTTGTCATAGAGCATGTGCAAAATGTCACCCTTGTCGTGAGGCACCAAAA
>JBCKKC010000094.1:0-3848 GCA_038904395.1 Acidimicrobiia bacterium
CAAAACACCAATAAAGACCCAAGATCTACATACCAAGAAGACCAAGACCAACGAAACCCAAAGAATCGCTGTACTGTCTCGGAATGGATCCTCACGCCCTGGCTGGCGCCAGGGCTCAGGATGACGAGGGATGTGCACTAGTTATCGAGCAAATTGCGCCCTATAACCCAGCGCTGTATCTGATTCGTTCCTTCGTAGATTTGGAAGACTTTGGCGTCACGCATGTGGCGTTCGACGGGGAAGTCTTTCACGTAGCCTGCTCCGCCGAGGAGTTGGACTGCGTCGGTTGTTACTTTCATTGCCATGTCGGTGGCGTAGGTTTTGGCGATGGCGGCGAGTCGCATTGAGTCTTTGCCACCGGCTTCGATCATGTCGGCCGCGTGGTAGACCATGGTGCGGGCTGTTGTGATGCCGATGTCCATGTCGGCGAGCATGAATTGGATGGCTTGGAAATCGCCAACACGTTGGCCGAACGCTTCTCTCTCCTTCACGTATTGGCGGGCTGTGTCGAAGGCGGCTTGGGCAACTCCGACTGCTTGGGCACCGACGGTCGGTCGCGACCTTGATAGGAACGACATTGATCCTGACCAGCCGTGGTTAACCTCTCCGAGGAGCGCATCTGGGCCGAGCGAAACCTTATCAAGGATGAGCTCGCCCGTGGGGCTGCCCCGCAAACCCATCTTGTCCTCTAGTTTTCCGACAGTGAGTCCCGGCGTTGTGGCCGGCACGAGGAAGATCGAGATCCCTTTGGCGCCGGCGGATGGGTCGGTCTTGGCAAAAACCAAGTAGAGATTGGCGATTCCGGCGCTCGAGACCCACGTTTTGTGACCGTTGAGCCGCCAGCCGTTGCCATCTTGCTGGGCCTGGCATGAGATGGCGGCGACGTCAGATCCAGCGTGCGCCTCCGATTGGGCGAAGGCAACGATCACTTCGCCTCGAGCCGCAGACGGAAGATACCGCTCACGCTGTTCTTGCGTGCCAAGCCGGTTGATCAGCCCGCTTGCCGCTCCATGTACCAATGCTGTTACTGCCGTGGCAGCACAGGCCCCGGCGATCTCTTCAATAGCAATCGCCCAAGTAACGGCATCAGCTCCGGAACCCCCAAACTGTTCGGGAAGAGTGAGTCCGGAAATACCTAAGTCAACGAGAGCTTGCCACGAAGGCCAGGGAAACTGGGCCTCCCGATCGGCGCCAGCAGCGTTTACTGCAACCTTGTCAGCACACAACGAGCGCATTGACTCTCGGAATAGTTCAGCCTCAGGGCTGAGTCGAAATGTCATCGGCAAATCATCCCCAAAGTGCTGATGGACCTTCGGACTCAAAACGGTGACGCAAACGGTCGGGTTTGAGGGCAATCCAATCTTGCGGAATCAACATCGCCATTTGTGTTGCAATATCTGCATTGTGCCCGGCGCCGATAATTAGAGCCCGTATTTTGCCCGCTGCCCTGGACCAATCGCCTGGTTCATCGCCAAGCACACCCAGCAACATGAAGGCAACCTCCAAATCTTCTTCGATCGGGCCTCTCGCGGCCAGGCCTGCTCTGCGTCGCCCTAAAGCCAACCCGGCTTGCAAGACGTCCGCCCGCTCCAGGTCTGTAGGAAAGTTGATCATGGGCAAGAATTGACTGACTAGGCGACCGGCATATCCAAGATCCGGACCAACTGCCCCAAAATAATGGGCCCTAGGATCGTTGGCGATTTCGCCTGGCCTATCCAACACCCACGGCCGCGGTGTCGGCATTGGCTCGTCAACATATTCTGTCTCTCTGGACTGTGGTACAAAACTCTCGGTCGACACGTTAATCCCTTGACAGTCGAATTAGCACGCAATCAGGCATCTTACCAAGAATTCCGTCTGAAGGCCCCTGGCTGAAGTTACCTATAGCGGCCTAGGACCGGAGGGAAAGCTCCCACAGCCCAACAGCGCAACCCCAACGAAGCCAAAAGGACCAACACCAACGAATCCCCCAGCTCCACACGCGAAAAATTCAAGTCATAATAGAAGGCCAAAAACAACATCCAAGCAAGCTAGATATCAAGCAAATTGCAATTGCGCCCCTCTCCCTCAGTGGTTTCTAAGGATTGGGTTGTAGGGTTTTCGGTCTAAGCATTTTTTTGTCCGTCTACGTATTGGGACTGGTTGTTGTGCGCCGAGCTGTTGTTTCCATAATTTCCCTTTTGGCGGTCACCTTGAGTGGTGTAGCCGGAGTGTCTAGCCCTGCTCACGCCGTGGGCCGCGATGTCGTGCCCGGCCAGAAGATTCGCGGGACTGATTGTGTCCTGGTGGATAGTCCCACCCCTGAGAACCATACGAACTGTCAGGGTATGCACTTTCCGGCCGATCTTGATCTGTCCTACGTGGACCTTTCCTATACTGAGCTGAACTACTCGACATTTGGAAATCCGATGCCTGAAGATGCAGAAGACAGCGCCCCGGCTGGTAATTCGGGCTCGAATCTGACCGGAGATATTCCCACGCCAGAGGATGCAGACGAGCCGGAACCGACCGGGGATTCACAAGTGAACCTGACCGGAGCAAAGCTGACGGGAGCTAGCTTGTCGGGGATGAATCTCGATCGGGCAGTCTTGGTATCGGCTGACCTAACTGGAGCAAAGCTCGGCAGTTCGCATCTCAACAAGACCCAACTTCGCAATGCTGTCCTAGTAGATACTGATCTCTCCTTCACAATGCTGACCGGCGCTGATTTAGCAGACGCGAATCTCGCTTCATCAGACAACCTTCACGAGAGGGCCGAGGATGATCCCGACAGCGCCTATGCGTTGCAGAAGCGCTTCGTTGGTACCAATTTTGATAAAGCCAACCTGTCCGGCGCGATTATGTCTGGCGCTTACCTGAACGAAGCATCTTTCAAAAAAGCCAGTCTCGATAGAACCGATTTCAGCTACTCAACATTCGTCGGCTACGAATTCGTATCTGACACCCTCCCAGATCCCCCAAATCGACTAGCCACAGACCTCACACAAGCAAATCTCACTACCACCATATTTAGCCGACACGAAGAACCTGGCAGCCGAACAATTTTCAGTCACACAAACCATGAAGGCCACAGTGTCGGCGTAAATCTATCCGAAGCGAATCTCGAAGGTAAGAACCTCGCCGAATTTGACTTACGTTCAGTCAACCTTTCGAAGGCAAAACTTGCAGGAGCCAACCTGTCGAAAACAAACATGCAAAAAGCTAACCTCACCGAAGCAGACTTGACACGTTCCATACTCGTCCAAGCCAACCTGTCAAATATCACAGCACATGGCACAAATTTCGAACACGCCGATCTCACTAGCGCAACACTCCGAGACGCAATCCTTGGCTACAACATCCCCGATCCAACCCGTGCCACAGAAGCACGCTCAACAACCACAGGAGCGATCAGACAAGTACCAGATCTGAAGGAAGGCAAACGTACAAGCTTGCGTTTCGCCAACCTCACCAACACCGACCTCTCCAACACCCACGACCTAGCAGACCCCGCAAACGGGACAGGGGCAGGAATCGATTTCTCCCACGCAAACATGAACGGCACCAATCTGGCAGGCAAAAACATGGCCTGGGCACGACTCGATGGCGTCAACACCAGCCAACTAGCCCCAGGCGCTAACCTAACCGGCGCCACATTCATGCCATACCAGCCCATCAGCGCCGGCAAAGCTCATTCGTGTACCCTCAACACGAACGGCCACGTCCACTGCTGGGGCAGCAACCAATATGGCGGGCTGGGCAACAACACCAAAACCGACAGTCCAACACCAGTACAAGTAGTCGACAGCCACGGGACACCACTAGCCAACATCACAGCCATCAGCGCAGGCGACCAACATTCGTGCGCG
>JBCKKC010000095.1:0-3785 GCA_038904395.1 Acidimicrobiia bacterium
ACGGAGTTAAACAACAACAATAATGGAAATCGTGAGAAAACAACCCTGGTTAAACCGAAGTTACGTGGGGGGTGATGGCGGTTTGTGAGCTTGACCTGGGGTTTTGCTGTTTTGGTTGGTGGGTGTGCTGGCTACTTTAGGTGCATTGGGATGCTGGCACCTATGAGTTCGAAGGCTTCGCGTTGTTCGGGCGTGGGGATGGCGAGTAGATCAAATCCGGCGTTTTTGTCGCTGTTTGTAGCGATACGGATGGTATTTCGGGTCAGCGTGGCGAGGTGATCGAGTAGTCCGGTGAAGCTGCGGGCCGGTAGGCCGTCGGTTGTTGTTTTGGTTGAGGCTTTGCGGTCGGCTGTTTTTGAGCGTTTAGCGGGTGCGACGGGGTCGGCTGGTTCGGGTCGAGCTTCGTCGGTGAAGGTTAATGGTTTCCAGGCTTGACGTAGGTGCCAGACGAGGTAGGCAGCGAGCATGCAGATGAACACGTGTGCCTCCACTCGGGTTTGTGTGTAGTGGTGTATGGGTCGTAGGTCCAGGTCGATGCTTTTGATGGACCGGAAGTCGCGTTCAACGTTCGCTAAAGATTTATAGGTAGCTACGACTTGGCTGGTGGTCATGGCCGCTGCTGGAACGGTAGTGCGGATCAGGTAGATACCATCGAGTGCCGCTTCGGCGTTAATGCGGTCCTGGTCGTGAGTGTATTCGAAGCTGCTGTCGGTGATGTTGAGGGTGTAGTGCTTACCCATTTTGTGTTTGCCGATGATCTTGCCGACACGCACGCCGATCTTGCCTGCCCCAGCAAGTCTTCCAGCCGCTACGGCAGCGCTGATGGTGGCTAGGTTGGCGTCTGTCGCGTCGAGTAGTGCTTGGCGTTTGCGGACCCGTTCCGCGGCTAACGCTGGGTTACGACACGCAATCAGGCGTTCCCCAGGGTAGTCAGGGTGGGTAATTTCGGCCAGGTTAGACTCATCGAACAAAGACATTTGCAAAGGTCCGTCATCGGAGGCCAACTCTGCGATCTGGGGTGCCCGTAGGGCAGTAATCCAGCCGTAACCACCGAGTTCTTTGAGTGCCTCAATCCGAGCCGAAGTGATCATGCCTCGATCTCCGACCATCACAAGTTCGCCAATATCGAACTTGTCGCGGATGCGTTCGGTGATGTCACAAAACGCAGTCGGATCTGCTGTATTTCCGGGGAACACTCTGATAGCTACAGGCCGCCCAGCCGGATCAGTCAATAGCCCATACTCGATTTGGGGTAGGCCTTTCTTGCCGTCACGAGAATATCCGTAAGCAGCAAGCGGGCAGTGACTGCCAGTCATCCATGAAGACGACAGGTCGAACAAGGCCAGCCGGTGCGGGTTCACATCTTCGCTAAGATGGCGAGCTGCCAGCTGCTTTTCGATGCTGCCTTGACGCTGCGCCAGCCAGTCCATTGCCTCATACACTTCGTCAGTGGAAGCGTCGGTGATACCCAGGTCGGCTGCTAAGGTCGTGTCCACCCACCAGCGGGTTGTCGCCAGCTTCGAGCCGGGCCGGGCGACTCGAGCTACGATCAGAGCGAACGCAATATCGCGCTGGCGTCCTGGAGGGCCCAACAGTCCCGGCAGTCCCAAAGCCTTGGCTTGGGCACAGATAGCAGCGACATGTCCGTGCGGTAGCGAGCGGACTACTTCCATCGAGTCATCGGCTGTGATCATTGTTTTACCCGACAGGGAGGCCCGCACTGCATCGATCGCGGGATCCGGTAGCGCTGACAGGTTCGCCAACGTCTCGTGCTTGACCTTGCCATCCTCACGGAAGGACCGACGCACCAAATGCGACACATACTCTCGACCATTACGCTTGGCTACTATCGTGGACAGGTGCATCGCACCGGATCGCTTAGACATAAACCCGAGCATACCAGAACAGCGTCGCAATGTCAAGCATTTTACTGGCTACAATATTAGATGCAAAATCGAACATAAACCCAGATCACACCAGAAATACGACCTCAAAACCCACGTAACTTCGGGTTAAAGGAGCTATTGGAAGCGACAGCGTCGTTAGTGCGAGGAGGCGCAGCCCGACATGGCAATCCAGTCCGTGTCACTACACCACAGCGTGTAGGTAGTTGACTGACAATAACTACCTACACCGATGTCAGATACCCAACGGAATGGATTGCCACGCCCTGTCAGAGCCCAGGGCTCGCAATGACGAGGACCTGGTTGCGACACTCCGGCCAAGGGGGACGCCAATGGTAACGCTTCGTCGCTTCGCTCCTCGCAATGACGGAGATAGTCGTCGACCACTTCCCCGACGAGCGGGAAGGACTATCGGCTCAGCCGAACTCGGTTAGCAAGGCTCCACGCTGCTTGCTACCTAGACCACGCAAACGACGCGAGTCTGAGATTTCGTATTTTTCGAGCAGGCGGCGGGCCTTAACCTTGCCTACACCTGGCAGTGACTCCAAAACAGATAGCACCTTCATTTTGGCGACTACTTCGGTGACTTCAACCTGAGCGAAAAGCTCTGGCAGCGAGATCGCTCCTGCCTTTAGTTTTTCTTTCAGTTCGGCTCGCTCTCGACGGGCGATCGCTGCCTTTGCGAGAGCGGCTTGACGTTGTTCTGGAGATAACGTTGGCGGAAGCGGCATTGAGCCCTCCTCGGGTAGCATGTTTATTTGAGCCCGGGCCTCCTCTTTAGGTGACCCGCTGTTGACTAGTGCCTGAAGGGCCCGCGATGGAATTGCCTAGGCGTTTGCGACGGTCCTGGCGGCCTCTCGCTGCGTTCCTCCTCCTCGAGTAGTGCCAGCTACACATCGTCGTCGCGCCTTGCGAGTGTCACCCAGGCCTCGCCACAAACGCTCTATCAATTCCATCGCGGGCCCTAACGATTAGGCATTCTAACGTGCAAAATTGCGTCTGGCGATTACCAGAGCGTGAATTCTTTGCGCGACAGCGGCCGGATCTGTTGCAGTAGTAATGGGTCGGCCGACAACGAGCATGTCAGAGCCACTTTCCAAAGCGCCTTCGGGAGTGCCTGCCCGCTTCTGATCGTCGGCAGTAATTTTTCCAGTTGGACCATTTCCCGCGGAGTTTGGGCTGGCTTGGGCCTCGCCGAAACGGATTCCGGGCGTCACACGCAGCAGGTCCGGACCCACGTCTGATATCAGATCTAGATCATTCGGCGAACACACGATGCCATCGATGCCCGCACGCTCAGCCATCTCAACCCGCATCCGGATGACATCGGTAACCGTGCGAGTGTGGCCGACCTGAGCCAGGTCTTCGTCGGAAAGACTCGTCAACACGCTGACGCCCAGGATCTTTGGGCGTTGCCTACCTGCTAGCTGCGCTCCCTCAGCAGCCCCCTCTACGGCCGCCTGAGCCATCGCCAGGCCACCACCCAGGTGAATGGTCATGTAGTCGACTTGTTGTTGTGCCAGGGTTCTACACGCCGCCTGGACGGTGCGAGGGATGTCGTGCAGTTTCATGTCAACGAAGAGTTTCGGGGCCACAGCGCCAATTGTCTCAATTACCATCGCAGCATCGGAGGCCAACAGCTCCAGTCCCACCTTACAGACATCAACGTGAGAGGAAAGCTCTCGGGCCAGCTCCGTTGCTTCCTTCAAGGTAGGCACGTCAAGAGCGACAGCTAGCTCCGGGTATGGGTGCGCTTCACTAGCCGTCGAGCTGACAGCACCCAAATCACGGGTTCGAGTATTGGACATAGTTGAGTCTCCATGGTTTTGAATAGTTCGCTTCGCTCGCAACGCCATTCGGGGCGACCGGGGTGTCCCCGGT
>JBCKKC010000096.1:0-3648 GCA_038904395.1 Acidimicrobiia bacterium
AAATACTCAAGCTCAGGCGCCACAAAATATGTGAAGCCGGCTTCGCTGGCCCGCTGCAAGTTGCGCTTCAATACCCAGCGGGGATCGCCCTCAAACGGAGAGCCATCGGGCAGAACAATGTCACAAAACATGCGGGCCACCGGGTCGTGTGATCGCCATGGCAGCAACGCAAAAGTATTGGGATCCGGCAGGGCGACCATATCTGACTCTTGCACCCTTGCGAAACCCTCGATCGCCGAGCCATCGAAGCCCATGCCCTCAGCAAAAGCATTCTCGAGCTCTTGAGGAGTGATCGTAAACGACTTGAGAAAGCCGAGAATGTCGGCGAACCAGAGCCGGATGAAGCGAACGCCTCGCTCCTCAACCGTGCGCAGAACGTATTCTTGCTGTCGATCCATGGCAAAACTCTTTCTGGGCGTGGGCCCCTCCTGTCATCCTGAGCCCTGGCGTCAGCCAGGGCGTGAGGATCCATTCCGAGACATTACAGCAACAAGACGCATGTTGTGGACCATTCGAACTACCTCCATGCCGTTCGCGTACGCTACGGACTGGATCCTCACCCCCTCGCTTCGCTTCGGGGCTTCGGTTGCCTAGCGGCTCCCTCAGGATGACAAAATGGTTGTTACAAGCTGTTAACACAGACGCTCATGGCAGCGGCCTATTTTGGGATATAGCGCTTGGCGATCTACGATTGTCACAATCCATTGAAGGCTCTGCAGCCGAATCAAAGAAGAAGGACACTCTTACATGGCGAAACGAACTCCACGGGAAATCCTCGAACTAGTCAAGTCCGAGAATGTGCAGATGGTCGACTTCCGATTCTGCGATCTACCTGGGCTCATGCAGCACTTTTCGGTGCCGGCACATCAGTTCACCGAAGAAGTTTTTGAAGAAGGCTTGGGCTTCGACGGCAGCTCCATTCGCGGATTCCAAGAAATCCAAGAGTCTGACATGTTGTTGATCCCAGATTCCGATACCGCCTTCATGGATCCGTTCACAGACGCAAAAACGCTCAACATTCATTGCTTCGTGAAAGACCCAGTCACCGGCGAGATGTATAGTCGTGACCCCCGAGGCATCGCCGCCAAAGCCGAAAACTATCTACGCTCCACAGGTATCGCCGACACGGCCTACTTTGGTCCCGAAGCTGAGTTTTACATCTTCGATGATGTTCGTTTCGACCAGAACCAAAACTCCGGCTACTACTTTGTTGACTCCGTTGAAGGCGTCTGGAATTCGGGTGCCAACGAAGGGCCAAACCTAGGCCACAAGCCTCGCTACAAAGAAGGCTATTTCCCAGTTCCACCAATGGACCACTACCAAGACCTCCGGACTGAAATGGTCCTTGAGCTTGAGCGGGTTGGTATTCCCATTGAGGTGCAACACCACGAAGTTGGCACCGCCGGCCAGGCCGAAATCGATATGCGCTTTGACACGTTGTCCGTGATGTCAGACCGAGTCATGATCTACAAGTACATCGTCAAAAACGTCGCTCGCCGCCATGGCAAGACCGTCACCTTCATGCCAAAACCAATCTTTCAAGACAACGGTTCGGGCATGCACGTGCACTCTTCTCTGTGGAATGGCGACGAGCCCATCTTCTACGATGAAGCTGGTTATGCCGGACTCTCAGACACAGCCCGCTACTACATTGGCGGCCTCCTGGCACACGCCCCCGCCGTCTTGGCATTCGCGGCCCCGACCACCAACTCATACAAACGACTTGTGCCCGGATATGAAGCCCCAGTCAACCTGGTCTACAGTCAACGGAATCGCTCTGCAGCCTGTCGGATTCCCCTCTACTCCAAGTCGCCAAAAGCCAAGCGAGTAGAGTTCCGTTGCCCAGATCCATCGGCAAACCCATACCTGGCATTTGCGGCCATCCTTTGTGCTGGAATCGACGGAATCCAAAACAAAATCGAACCGCCAGCCCCGGTCGACAAAGACCTATATGACCTACCCCCAGCCGAGCTCGCCCGTGTGCCACAAGTGCCTGCCTCACTAGAGGAATCACTCGACGCACTCGAGCAAGACCACGACTTCCTCCTCCAAGGCGGAGTTTTCACCCCTGATGTCATCGAAACCTGGCTCAACTACAAGCGGACCAAAGAAGTTGACGAAATGCGACTCAGGCCGCACCCCTGGGAGTTCTACCTCTACTACGATATCTAGAGACACGGCTTCCTTCAAAGACGACCAACGGGCCCCTGACAGTGAATTGTCTGGGGCCCACTTTTTTGGAGGGGGGGGGGGTTGAGTCAGGCTGCCTCGGAAGCCATGAAGGCTCGGATCCAGAGCTGGGGATCGGCGCCGCCCTGCAAGCCGGCAACGTTAACCAAAGTTCCTTGGGACAGGTCGGCCATGTTGAGTTTAGCTGTACAGATCATGCTGTCGCTAAGGTCAGCCCCCGACAGATTGATGCGCGAAGCAACCGCCCCGTACAAGTTGGCCCCTCGTAGGTCTGCGCCAGGGGCTTCTGCCCCGCAGAGTTGAACGAAACGGAGGTCGGCTCCAGTCATTTTGGCGTTGGTGAGATTTGCGCCAGTGAAATCGGCCCTGACGTCAACCGCCAAAGTTGGGAGTGATCTTCCAAGGGTCGGTCGCACGTAGGCTCCGGTGAGGTCTGCTCCAGTTAGGTTTACTCTGGCCGCCTTCACGCCGTAAAGGTTCGCTCTTGTCAGGTTGGCGCCGGGAGCGAAGGCTCCTTCTAGGTTGGCCTCGCTAAGCGTGGCATCGGGTGCCTGTATCTGTGCGAGATTAGCTCTCAGGTCTGCCCTTGGTGCCATCACAGCAGTGAAGTTGGCTCTGACTAGTGTTGCACCCGCAAACTGAGCTTGCGTAAAGGTGGCTCTGGCAGCTTGGACTTCGGTCATGTCGCTTCTAGTGAAGTCTGCCTTAAATGCGGAGGCTCCGATCAAGTTTGCTTTGGCGAGAATTGCTCCGGGGAATGTTGCTTCTATGAGAGTTGCCTCTTGCAGGTTGGCCTCGGGAAGCTCAGCTCGAGATAAGTCTGCCTTGGTGAGGTCTGCTTTGTAAAGGTTCGTCTTGCGTAATGAGGCGCCAGGTGCTTGAGTGTCGTTCAATTTGGCCAGCTGCAGCTGAGCCTGGTCCAAGGTTGAGCTGGCGAGGTTTGCGCCCCTAATGATGGCTCCCCTCAGGTCTGCCTTGTCTAGCGTGGCCTTTCTGATGCGAGCTCTATCTAGAGTGGCGTTAATCAAATTGGCTTCGGAAAGATCTGCCTTATCAAGGACCGATTGTGAGAGTTTGGCCCTGAGGAGTTTTGATTTGGACAGATTCACGCCCGTAAAATCGGCACCTTCGAAATTTGCATATTGGAGATTTAGTTCCGATAGATCAGTACCGGGTGGCAAGACGAGATCTGGGCAATTGGTGAAACTTGCTTCGGTCGGATTGTCGACTAGAAGGCAAGTAGTGCCAGGAATTACTTCGCCTGGCCTTATGTTTGGGTGCGCGGCTGAAGCTGGCGAGGCCGTCAGTACTCCAGATACCAGCACCAATGTGGCCATGCCCGCGCTGGCAAAGGTTTTTGCAAGAAAGCTCTTAGTCTTATTCACGAATTTTCCCCTAAATTGGTTTACTCCCCGACGAGGCCTCCCGTCGAGGTCTGTCAAAGCTATTCATCCATTA
>JBCKKC010000097.1:0-3607 GCA_038904395.1 Acidimicrobiia bacterium
AAACACACTCCCAATCCTCAAGCAAGGCCCGAAGGAAACCGCTACCGATTCGACTCTTGACGCCGCCGCAGCGCTTGATCCAGCCTCAGCAACCCTGCCATCGAAAGTCAAGACAGCATCCCGTATCTCAACAGGCCCCGTCATAACAAGCGTCAATCCGCATGAAGGCCCATCAAAAGGCGGCAACACCGTCACCATCCGCGGGCGGGGATTTGACACTGCTACCGGAGTCAACTTCGCTGGAGCACCAGCTGCATCTTTCCATATGAAATCGGACACCGAAATCGAAGCCATCCCCGCTCAGACCCCGCGGGGCGCTGGCTATGTTGAAGTGGTCGGCCCCAAGGGCACAAGCCCTCCGTTCCGCAACGACACCAACCGCTACGAATTCAAAGCACCCGTCGTTTCAACAATCTCACCCAATTCAGCCCCAACGGCCGGTGACACGAACGTCACAATTACTGGTTCCGGCTTCACCGGAGCGACCACAGTCTTTGTAGGTGGCCTAACACCAAAATCATTCACTGTTGCATCTGACAGCCAAATAGACGCCACTGTTGCCGGAGGCCCACCACAACGAGGCAACGTCATAGTCGAAACACCCGACGGCATAAGCAACACGGACATCAATTTCACCTACAAACCACCACCCCCCGTCATCTCAAGCATGCAGACAACAGGAAATGGCCGCACCCTGACACTCTCGGGCAGTAACCTAACCAGCACAACAAACGTAGAAATAGGCAACAATCGACTAGGCAAGTTCCGAGTCGTCAACGACGACACGATCAGTATCTCTGACGGCTACTACTCCGGCGGAGCAACCACAGTCACAACGCTCGGCGGCACCACCACCTACACCCCCGAGCAACCAACAATTTCAAGCATCGTTCCCAACCCAATTGCTGCCGAGACTGAGACTGACCTGACTGTCTCAGGCAGCAATCTGAATAGCGCAATCACGGTACGCATATTCGGCGAAAGGGATACCCTCCAGCATCAAGTCATCGACAACAACACCTTGAGGGTAAATACACGATCTACAAAACGACTCGGCGAAAAGCAGCTGGTAGTCACGACACTCGGTGGCGAGGCAACCAGCCCAATCCGATTCGTCGCCCCACCGCCAACTATCGATTCGGCGAGAATCGAAACAAGCCAAATACGGACCCGGGCGGGGTCAAGAGAGCAGCAACAATTCTTGGTCATACATGGGAACGGGTTAGAGTACGTCACCAGAGTCACAGTGGGTGGGACAGAGGTAAAGTTCCAATGGAATGAATTTGGCCAGATATTAGTGCCCAATCCCATCCCGCTTCTCCCCCAGGGCAGAACTGTCGATATTGTGGTCACATCCCCAGGCGGCTCAGCCACCACAACCTTCACTCGCGGATAGCCAAAGACCCGAAGCACTTTGAACATCCTATTAGTAGGGTGAACCGTGAATTCGAAAGGTCGGGCCCTGACCAGCTTTGGGTTACCGACATTACAGAACATTGGACACGAGAAGGGAAGGTCTATTGTGCTGTTGTCTTGGATGCGTTCTCGCGTCGTGTGGTTGGATGGTCGATTGACTCGTCGCCAACAGCAGCGCTAGTAACGAACGCTCTGTCTATGGCGATAAGTAACCGCTCCCCGGATTCAAGGACACTGATACATTCGGACCACGGCACTCAATACATGTCCTGGGCATTCACGAAGCGAGTTCAAGCGTCGAACCTTCTCCCCTCAATGGGCTCTGTCGGGGACTGCTTTGACAACGCTGTCATCGAGTCATTCTGGGCTCGCATGCAGGTCGAACTACTGAACCGCAAATCCTGGAAAACCCGAGTCGGACTAGCAACAGCCATCTTCGAATACATCGAGATATTTCACAACCGCCAACGCCGTCACAGTGCCCTCGGTATGCGCACCCCAATCGAATATGAGATAATCAAATCAGAAATCGAAACAGCTGTGGCATGAACCTCACAAGCTGACTCCACAGAACCCAGAGCAGACCACACTATCCGAAAAACGCGGGGCACCTCACTACGCTAGTTCACTATCCGAAATCTTCGGGGCCCTCAGTTCCAGGTGTGGGGGTCCCTACCGCGTATCAGGTTGGTTTTGCTTTTCAGCTGTTTTTCAGGTTTGGTGTTTAGGGTAGACATATCAGTCGCGAGGGGAAGAGTTTTTTGTATGTTAGGCAGGGTTTATTTGAGGCGGGTTGTTGCTGCAGCTGTTTCGTTCATTTTGTTGATCGGTGGAGTATCGACTCTTGTTGGCGTGAGTGCAAGTCAAGCTCACGCAGCAGGTTCTGATGTTGCCTACGGGGAGGCTATCAAGGAGACTAGTTGTGTGTTTGTTGAGAATCCGACTGAGGAGAATCACACTAACTGTCCGGGAACTCACTTCAAGGTCTTGGATCTTGATGGGGTGAATTTAGAGTGGGCGAATCTTTCCAGATCAACTTTCGAAGGTGTGTCCTTTGAGGATTCTAAGCTCGCGTCAGCGGATCTTTCTGGGTCGAAGTTTCATGGTGCGATGTTCCGTAAAGCAGATATGAAGGGTGTGAACTTGTCGCGGTCTGAGGTGAGGGATGGTTTGTTAGAGCTTGAGGAGGTAGATCTTTCTCGTGCGAATCTTCAACGGATGCGTGTGGCGAAAGCTGCTCAGGCGTCTGCGTCTGAGTCTTGGGCGCCAGAGTCGGCCGCGATTGGAGGCGGCGGCGCTGCAGCGAACGCTCCGGTCACTCCTGCAGGTTTTGATCCGGAACTGAGCAGAGTTAGCTTGAAAGGCGCGATTTTGGGTGACGCTGACCTTTCACTTGTGCGTATACCTCATACGAATTTTGATCATGCCAACCTGTCGAGAGCGACCATCCGGAATGCTAATTTGGCTAAATCGAGTGGGAGTAACGCAACTTTTGATAATGCTGATCTAACCAGCACTGATTTAAGTAATTCGCGGCTGGGCTTTAACTCCACTGTAGAAACCCCCACTGGATTGCGTGTGGTACCTGATCTTGACTATCCTCACGCCACATTCCGAAACGCTATTCTTGTAAACACAAACTTGAGTAACGATCACGCCCCCGAGAGTGCCGATAACGCTACCGGTGTCGGCATTGACTTCTCTGGCGCAATCATGGACGGCACTAATCTTGCTGGCACAAACATGACATGGGCGCGACTCTACCGCGTAAACACCACGACGCTAAAAGAACAAGCAAACCTCACCGGAGCAACCTTCATGCCCTACCTACCCGTCGCTACAGGCGGGGATCATTCGTGCGCACTCAACCCCCACGGCCATGTTTACTGCTGGGGCTACAACCAGTACGGTCAGCTGGGCGATAACACAACCGTTAACCGTCGAACTCCGGTGCAAGTGATAGACCCTGATGGTACAGCGCTTGGGGGTGTTACAGCTATCGCTACCGGCGGGGGGGATTCGTGTGCGCTCAATAATGCCGGCCATGTTTACTGCTGGGGCTACAACAGGGTCGGTCAGCTGGGCGATAACACAACCGTCGACCGTCAAACTCCAGTGCAAGTGATAGACCCTGATGGTACAGCGCTTGGGGGCGTTACAGCTATCGCTACCGGCGGGGATCATTCGTGTG
>JBCKKC010000098.1:0-3529 GCA_038904395.1 Acidimicrobiia bacterium
AGTTTCCTCTAGCGATTCGTAGTCCTCTTGCGAGATGAGAACTGCATTGCCGTGTCGGGACATGATCTCGACTGGTACTCGGTCGTTGTTGACCTGTTCGAGTAAAGGAAAGAATCTCCGTCGAGCTTCACTCGCCGTGATAGCCATGATCAACCTCCATGAAAAGCAAATGCACCACATATTGTACCACTCCTGTTGTCGCTGTCTGCATCCCCATGAAGCTATCAAATTGGGATATTTCCCGATGGGACCCAACATTGTGTTCTACGTGGGGTTTTAACTGATTAGTTGTCGGGTGACAAAGTGCGCACCACCGGATAAATCGGGCGCCGACGTCCGGCGACCCCGCGCCAACCGGTAGACTACGCTGCGTGTTTATTTTTCACGCATTGTTTCAGCGGTCGGATGCGGGCTCGGGGGAGCATCAACGAGGCACACGTCGTAATGTGTGCCTCGTTGTGCTAGCTGCGATTCTCTTCTCTTCCATCGCGGTGGCGAACCCTGCACAGGCTGATACTCGCTCGGACTACGAAGCCGCCAAGGCTCAACTCGAACAACTCCGCCAGAAAGCTGACTTTCTGACCGATGAATATAATCACGAGACCGAAACACTCGACGAGCTCAACCAAGACATAACCAAATCAGAAGCACGAGTTGCCGAGCTACGAGCTCAGATCGATATTCTCCGCAAGAAAATAGCGCAACAAGGTGTCAGTATTTACAAGCATGGCACCGAGAACACCCTGATGTCGCTCTCGTTCATTCCTCTTGTCGGCACGGTCAACGCTTTTGGACGCATCGCCAAATACATCAGCAGTCTTGAGTCCAAAACGACCGAGTCCCTCAATACCTATGATCAGGCAAAAAAGGAGCTCGACGCCGCCCTGGCAAAGCTGAAGGACGACAAGAGCCGCCAACAAGCGGTGGTAGCAAATCTCAAGAATAAAGAACGGAGCCTCGAAAGCAATATCTCGGCACAAGAAACCATCACGAGCAAATATCAGCAGCAACTCCAAGAAGAAGAGCGTCGGGACGAGGAGGCCGCTCGAGCTCGACTAGCAGCTGCTGAAGCTGCCAAGACTGCCGCTCAAGCCGCCGCCCAAGTTACCAAGAGTAACTCGACGCCAACTCAGCCACCTTCCAACAGCACAACGCCGAGCTCAGAATCGCAAAATGCTACTGGCCCCAAGTCTTCATCGTCGAATCCCTCCCGTCCAACGACCCAGCCAAAAGTTTCTCAAGACCCACCGTCGCGGCCAGCTCCACCACCCCCGCGTCACAACCCAGTCCCAGCCCCCGACCCAGGACAAGACTCGCAAGATCAACCCTCCGACAGTCCGCCAGCGGCCGATCAGCCCTCGGACTCTTCCGACTCGGGCTCCGGCTCCGGCGGAGCTGGCGCCGCTATCGCGTACGCTAAGGCCCAGCTAGGCAAACCCTACTGCTGGGGCGGCACCGGTCCCGGCTGCTACGACTGTTCAGGACTTACCTCGATGGCCTGGCGAGCTGGCGGCGTTTCGATACCTCGCACATCTTCAGAACAGAGCCAACTCCCTAGAGTCTCTAATCCGAGGCCTGGCGACCTCGCTTGGCGACCGGGACACATCGCATTGTATGTAGGCAACGGAGTCGTCATCACAGCGCCCTACACCGGCGCAAATGTGAGGTATGCCAGCTCATCGAAATTCGTCAAATTTGTTCGCCCCTGAACAGACCGCCGTTCCGCCGACCAGCAACTAATCAGTCTCGGATTGCTTGAACGCTAGCGAACTCGGTATTGTTGGGTTTCTCCCCCACGCACGATCATGGAGATTAAGATAATGGCTCGCACAAAATCCCGTATGAAGGCTCGTACAAAGTCAGTCGTCGCCGACGAACTCGCTCAGAGCTTGAACGATTCCGTGGCTAAAGGGATCCGCAAGATGGAAAACTTTGCCACAGCCACGTCGGTTCTTAGCCCAAAAGCGACGCAAGAGCCCACGCTCGTGGGCCGCAAGGCCAAGAAGGTCGCCAAGCGCATGCTCAAAGAAGCCAAGCGCACCAAGAAGGCAGCACGCAAGCAATGCCGTGAGGTCCGTAAGGTTGCCTTCGGACACGCCAAGGCAATGAAGCTCGAAGCCAAATCAATTCTGCAATCTCGCTGATTTGAAGTGCTCGCTGCTCGCAAATAACCTTCGGGTCGACCGGGGTGTCCCAGGTCGCGAGCGCAGCGAGCACTTCAAATGAATCAAATCTACGGGTGGATCTGCGGCTTCGCCCCAGGATGGATCCTCACGGTCGCCTGGCGGCTCCCTCAGGATGACGGAGGGAAAGCGCGAGACCCGATGGCTGTTGCCCACACTCAGATGTAATGCAGCAGCCAAGTGACGCCTTGCACTATGCGCCAGCCAAGATAGATCACAAAAACGATGCCTAAAACCATAAGGCTGCGTGGCATTTTGGCTTTGCCCGATTGGTTGCGCTTGCGCCTCGCCCGCCCGGACTCATCCAACTCTTGAAGAGATATCTCCGGGGCTGCGGTAGATCCACAATTCGGGCACGCCCCCTTTGGTTTGGGCCATAGCCAATCACATTCAGGACATACTCGTGCCATGCTGGCTTTCCTGTTAGACGGGCGGCACGCCGTGGCGCCGCTTTGAAAACTGTCGATCTTTCCAGGCAGCAACCCCAAAGCGCTGGATCAATTGGGCCCGTAGCTGGCCTGGCTCCACGACTGCATCAATCACATTCTCGGACGCTAACCGAAGCAAGTCGACATCGGTCTCATACTCTTCCCGCCTCTGGGCAACGAACCGTTCTCGCTCCTCGCCTTCTAGCTCTTGAATCTTGTTGTAGTAAACGGCGTTCACGGCAGCCTCTGGCCCCATCACAGCAATTTCAGCGGTAGGCAACGCCAAGGTCGCTGTTGGAGCAAATCCAGGACCCGACATCGCATAAAGCCCGGCGCCAAAAGCCTTGCGAACCACCACACAGATTTTCGGTACAGTAGCTTCCGCCACGGCAGTGATCATTTTCGCTCCGTGGCGGATAATCCCTTGTTTTTCGACGTCAGAGCCAATCATGAATCCTGGCACGTCTGCTAGGAACAGCAGGGGGATGTTGAACGCATCACACAGCCAAACGAATCTGGCAGCTTTGTCGGCGGAGTCAACAAATAGCACTCCCCCTTTTTCGGCTGGTTGATTTGCGACAATACCGATCGTTTCGCCATCGAGCCGGCCAAATCCGGTGATCAACTCACGTGCCCAACGTTCCTTGACTTCGAAGAACGAGCCCATGTCGATCAAGCTATCGACAACAACACGCATATCGTAGGCCTGCTTGTTGTCGGCTGGAATCACGGTAGCGATGTCGTGCCCATCCAGGGCCGGTTCACTCCCCGCTTCACGCAACGGCCGCAGCTGCCAGTTTTGGGGCATATACGAGAAATATTGCTGAGCAACTTCGATGGCTTCTTGGTCAGAGCCGACGAGGAAATCGCCACAGCCAGAGATGTCGGTGTGGACTCGGGCCCCGCCCATCTCTTCGA
>JBCKKC010000099.1:0-3463 GCA_038904395.1 Acidimicrobiia bacterium
CCGTTTCGACGGCGGTAACTTTTTGTGGCAGCACGACGACGCCCTCGTCCGGTTTCGCGCGCCACCCTGGTTTCAGCTGTGAGGCGGGCCCTAATTTGCTGAGTCTCCGCGCGAGCAGCGATGCGTCGTGCATGGGCTTGAGCCCGACGATGTGCCCATTCGGCTCTCTGGGCAGCCCACACCCGGCGCATCGATCCGTTGGGGTCGGTCGGGTCATCGGCATGAAACTCGGACCGAATATCTTTCCATTCAGGCAAGAGGCGAACGGCGTCGACGGGCTGCGGCGGCTCAGTGCTGCCTTGTCGCCACACCGACCAGAACCGTTGCACCACCGTAACGACAGTCAGCACGAGCAAGACCCACAACACCACCGGCAAAACGTTCCACCAGGTTTGGAAAAGAAGACCGACCCCAAGAAAAAGCAGGCGTTCGGCCCGTTCCATAAGGCCAATATGGGCATCAAGCCCAGACTCGCTTGCCTTGGCTCTAATGTATGAGACCAAATTCGCTGCGGCAAAAGCTGCGAAGGCCACAACGGCCAGTGTGATTGACTGGCGAGCTACCAAGATCATGATTGCGCCGAAATAGAACGCATCAGCCACCTTGTCGGCGCAAGCATCGTAGAAAGCGCCTCTACGAGTCCCCCCGCCCCGAGCTGTGGCAACAGCACCATCGAACGTATCCATGATTGTGGCGAGAGCAAAGATGAAGAAGGCCACTATCGTGCGGTCGGTAGCGATGAAGTAGCTCGCGGGAATAGCAAGCACGAGCCCAATAGTGGTGATCCAATTGGGCGTGATGCCAAGCCGGGCCAGAATGCGACCCACTTTTAGAGCAAACCGGTCGACTCCTGGTCGACCTCGACTATCTAACATCCATCACCCTGCTTGATCAGCATGTTACAAAACATTTCAATCCTACCCGACCTGGGCACAAACGTGACGAACCTGACAGGGGGGCCTGCCTGCCTAAGTCCAATCGCTTTCGTCAGGCACTTCCATCTAGTGTATTTGCCATACCCATCGTCGTCATTGCGAGGAGGCGTTAGCCGACGAAGCAACCTAGTCCGTGACTTGCATATCCGAGAATCGAATTACAGACTAGGTTGCCACGCTTCGGCTTCGCCTCAGCTCGCAATGACGAGGAACACCGTGAAGATGCTGAGATCTCGGGAGGACAACGTGAGGGAATACGCCAGTGAGCAAATCCGTAACGTACTAATCGCTGGGCACGGCGGCACCGGCAAGACCACTTTGGCCGAAGCCTTACTCTTCGTGAGCGGCGCCACGAATCGCCTCGGCGCGGTGCAAGAGGGCACAACCGTCTTTGACTTTGAAGACGAAGAAAAAGCGAAGGGGATTTCCGCCTCGCTAGCTACCGCACCCCTGGCTTGGAAAGACACCAAGATCAATATCCTAGACTCACCCGGCTATGCCGACTTCATTGGCGAAGTTCAGGCCGGACTAGCCGTAGCTGATCTAGTGTGTCTCGTGGTCTCGGCGGTAGATGGAGTCGAGGTCCAACATGATCTGATCTGGCATCTGAGCGAAGAACTCAGCGTGCCTCGCCTGATCTTTGTAAACAAGCTGGACCGCGAGCGGGCCTCGCTCGAAACCACCTTGGCCCAGCTGCATGAGCACTTTGGCAACGGCGTGGCTCCCATCGCCCTCCCAATTGGCAGTGAAACAACCTTCAAGGGATTGATCAGTGCTCTCGCCAATAAGGCTTACGTCTATACGGATGGCAAAGCCACCGAACAAGCAATTCCGGACGAGTTGATGGAAGCAACCCAAGGGCTGCGCACATCAGCCCTTGAAACGATCGTCGAAAACGATGAGAGTCTCATGGAGCGCTATCTCGCAGACGAGACCCTTAGCGACGACGAGATTTGGGCCGCCCTGGCAATCGGGGTGCGCGACAGGACTACCTTCCCGGTGTTGTGCGGTAGCGCATCCGAGCGCATCGGCCTCGACCTGCTGCTCGATTTCATCAAGTCGGCTGGCCCTTCCCCGCTAGATCGTCCCGGCATGCCCCTCGATTCCGGCGAACGAATTCAAGACGGACTCAACGGCACGCCGGCTGTGTACATCTACAAAACGTATGCAGATCCCTTCGTTGGTCAAGTCTCCTATGTGAAGGCTGCCCGGGGAACCATCAAGCCCGATATGCACCTACAAAACATGCGCACTAACCACGACGAGCGTTTACACCACTTGCATACCCTCATGGGCAAGGATCACACAGCCGTCAACGAGTTGATCTTTGGCGACTTGGGCGCTGTCCCCAAGTTAACCGACACAGCAACCGGCGACACCCTCGCCGACAAGTCGTCACCTATCGTGATTGCGCCGCCTAAGCCAACCAAACCTGTTCTGGCCGTTGCGATCGAACCGCTGAATCGAGGGGACGAAGACAAGTTGGCCACCGCCCTGCACCGCATTACTGCCGAAGATGCCACTATCCGCTTCGAACGCAATCCCGACACGCACCAAACCCTGCTGTGGGGGATGGGCGAGACACATATCCAATTCACCCTCGAGCGGATGCATCGGAAGTTCGGCGTCGAGGTTAAAACTCATGAGCCCAAGGTCGCCTATCGTGAAACAGCCCGTAAGGCATCTGACTTTGAGGGCAAGCACAAGAAGCAGTCGGGCGGACACGGCCAATACGGCGTGGCTCACATACGCCTAGAGCCCTTGGGACGAGGTGGAGGCTACGAGTTTGTCAACGAGGTTGTGGGCGGGTCGATCCCTCGCCAATACATCCCGGCCGTCGACAAGGGCATTCAAGACGCCTTGCTCAAGGGTCCGCTAGCCGGATTCCCGGTCGTGGACGTACGGGCAATTGTCGACGACGGAAAGCATCACCCAGTCGATTCCGATGAAAACAGCTTCAAGATGGCAGGAGCGTTGGCGTTGCGGGGAGCGTTGAGTCTCGCCGACCCCATTTTGCTTGTGCCGACGGTTGCGGGGGGGTCAGAGGCTTGCCTGGCTTGATTATCATGTTGTCGAGTTTCGCTCCGCTCATGTCTGCATGAAATAGAGTTACAGCACCAAATTTTGTTTTCGACAGATCAGCGTCAGTCAGATCCGCTGTAGATTCGTCGTCCGAGAAATCTATCTGCAAGAATGAAGAACCAGCCAGAACTGCTCCCTTCAGATCGATCCCGCGCAGATCAGTACCTCTATCGGGCTTGCCAAAAAGGGTGTTACGACACACAGTAAGACCACGACGTTTGGGATTTTTGTATATGCACGGCTGCCCATCCTGCTGCAAACTATTAGGGATCGCCTCACCTGCCGTGGGCACGTCCGCTCCCTCCTCGGCAGTAACCACAGTCCTTGGCGCTGTCGCACACCCGCCAGCCACCAGTGTCATCACCACCAGCACAACAAAACTCGACCGCCGAAGTATCACAACTCCCCTTGAATTGAACAATGTCTTTGCCATTCACCTACCATCG
>JBCKKC010000100.1:0-3458 GCA_038904395.1 Acidimicrobiia bacterium
AAAAAGGCCAACACCAACGAAGCACTAAAGGATCAACACCTCGGAATGGATCCTCACGCCCTGGCTGTCGCCAGGGCTCAGGATGACGAGGGATGCAAGCTAGTTCTCGAGCAAATTGCGCCCCTTCAGCGCCAGGTTCCACCGTGTCGCTCGAGGCCTTCTCTGTCAATGGAGTCGACGATCGGTTCCTTTCGCTTGACTAGACCGGCAAATTCTTTTTCGGTGTATTCGAGAATATGTAGGTGATTTCCAGACCATTCGAGAACATTGCCAATGAGGGCAGCGATCTGGGAGTTGCTTGATTGGCGGTCATTGTCGTCGTGCCACACAAGCAGCAGATCGATGTCGCTGGAGGCATCTCCTGCGCCGCGGGCCACTGAGCCAAATAAGACTGCCTTGTCAGGCTGGGTAGGCCATTCATCAATGGTTTCGCCAATGCGCGCCAGCAGCTCTGAGCGAAGTCTTACCAGACTGGTGATATATGGATAGGCAAGGTGCTGACGGTTAATCCGCCATCGCCAGCTGCGGCCACTCTTGCGGCTTTCGACTATGCCTTGCACGGCGAGACGGCGCAATGCCTTGGCAACCCCCGGTTCGCTGGCCCGCCCTGATTTCATGCGCCGAACTATTTCGGGGGCTGTCAGCGTGTCGTATGGGTCTGCGTCAACAAGCACCGCCAGGATTGGGCCTTCAAGTGCTGGAGTGATGACCTGGGTTGGTTCACTCAAATCCATTACTACCTCACCGCTCTATTGCCCTGGGCGACTGGGCAGCTTTCAGGAGACGTTGTCCGATGCGCATAGCTGTTTTCGTTGTCGACTCGGTCGCCATTTCATCGCCGTAGTGTGAGGTGCGGCGGAATCCAAGCAGTCGTCGGTAATCTTGGACGAGCGGATGCTGCTTATTCCCGAGCGCATAGCCAAGCTGGTCCGGACTGTCATCATGGGATATTCCTGCATACCGAGACATCAACAGTTTGCAAGAGATCACATCCGCCGACAGGATGCCAGAATCCACGGCCAGCATGACGGCAATTGATCTGTACTCTCCCCGAGCCTCGCCCATAGCCAATTCTGCGACTTCAAGCATCGCCGTCGCTCGCTTTAGGCGACTAGCGGCTTCCGGCGGATCACAGTCGGTTGTAGATATCTGTCTACTCATGCATCAAACCATACCAAACTATAGTTCGGATAGCAATACTATTGTTTAGCTCTTGTCCCGGCTATGAGGGAGTCCGCATCCACCCGGGCGGCTTCCACCACACCGTCGAAGGCTGCCCCACCACGCAATTCCGCCCTTCCGTCGGCGGCTGGACCAGAGGGAAAGCTCCCACAGACCAACAGCACAACACCAACGAAGACCCAAGATCTAGTCGCCGAAAGCAAAACCCCCAACGAAATCCAAGAAGACCGACACGCCGAAAGCCCAACAACCAAACGTTAGAAGAACATGCATCCCATTGCTGTCATGTCTCGGAATGTCGGAATGGATCCTCACGCCCTGGCTGGCGCCAGGGCTCAGGATGACGAGGGATGCAAGCTAGTTATCGAGCAAATTGCGCCCACGAACGGACCGGAGGACTCAGCGACTTTTAAGGTTGGGCAATTACAGTGACAACAATGTTCTACATATGCTGCCCTCTTAGATAGGCGGCAGCGTCAATTTTGTCTTGTGCCTGGGATTTTGACAGGTTCTCAACAGAGACGAGGCCAACGAAAACTCCGTCGATCACCTGTCCCGAATTACTGCGCATATCGAAAACAAAAAGTGCAATTGCAGCGGTCACGGCCAGTGTGACAGTGGCACACATGCCCAAAACCAGGGATTGCAAACGTCGTTTGCTTACGGTTTTCGGGTTTTTCGGCGGCAGAGGCGTGCGGTGTTTGCCGCCTTTGGGCCGTGTTGTGCCCAATGTGATCATGCGCCCACCAGTAGTCTCGCTTAGAATTTCATAGTGGTCGGGTCCTGACCCGGCCTACTTCATAAGCCCCCCAGCTGAAACCAGGTGCACATAGTCTCTGGCCTGGGTCACACGACGGGTGGCGACCCTCGCGTAACCCAGGCCAGTTAGGCTAGTCCGTTGTATCCGTTTGTCCGGAGTTGTAGCTGGTGTCTGTTAGTTGGGGTGCGCCACCCGGAGCGTTTTGCTAAGGGGCAACGGTGATGGTAGCTGTTGGTCTCTTGGTGCCGTCCGCATCCTGGACGACCACATCGACCGAGCCGGTCGGTGTGCCTTGCGGTATCACGAAGGCTATTTCCGTGTCACTCCAAGACCCAATCGTGGCTGGTTTGCCGGCAACATTCACGTAGCCTTTTTGTTGAGTGCCCCCCAGGGTGAACGTCAAAGTCTCGGTTTCATAGTCTGAGGAGTTCGAGGACTCGTGTGACGTTTCGACTCATCGATCGGATGCCGGCGGCGATGTTGGTGTGGCCGGCGAGTCGGAGTGCGCTGATCGCTAGGTTGCGTAGGGTCGCCATGACGCGTGGTGCGTTGCCGGTCCGGATCTGTGAGCGGTCTTCGTCGAAGGTCACGTCTCTTACCCAGTGGACGCGGTTCTCGATGCCCCAGTGGCCTCGCACGAGCTCGCCGAGTTACTCTGGTCTTGCACGATCAGGGTCGAGGCTGGTGATGAAGAATGATGTCTCGATGGATGACGCCTCGTCGGAAAGGTTCGCTCGGTCCCGTGTGACCCGGACGACTTGGCTGGCATGCGGGAACGTTCCGTCGGGAAGTGGAGCGGCTGAGACGTACCTGCGTTCGATGCGGCCGTGCCCTCGGTCCTCTGTCTCGTGTTCAGGGGGAAAAAGACCCTCCGGGGAGGGCCTCGATCGTTTCCAGCAGCTTCGGCTGGTTCGATTTGACGCCGACGAGGTAGTCGCCTTGTCGTTCCTCGACGATGAAGGTCGCGTGATCGCGCTGTGCGTGCATCGCATCGGCAGTGACGACCACGCCGGCCAGGGACTCCCGGCTCTCGAATAGTGGCCGTAACGCCTTGATCTCGTTGGTCTTGGACTCGACTTCGCGTTGCGCGACGACTGCGCCGGTCGAGTGCAGCATCCCGGCGAAGAGGAACGTCCGTCGGTCGTCATCTTGTCTAGCGCCGCGCAGCGCCTTACCATCGACCGCGATCCCAACCAGCGTCGCGTCGACGTGTCGCTTCTCGGATTCGTCCTCCAGCCAGGAGCCGACAACCAAGTCGAGTTGGTCTGCGTCGACCGACTGAAGGTGCCGTCGAATCGTCGGCTCCGACGGCACTACGTAGCGGCGGTAGATCGGATGGAATTTGCATCCGAGACGAGCGAGTACCTCTTGTGGGAGCTCAGCTGCGATCTCGCCGATCGCCCTAAAGCTCCTCGCACCGGAGAGCACAGCGACGACAGCGACCGCGATGACCGACGCGGTTGAGTGGCGGATGCCGCGTGCGCTGCGGTGCTCTGGGAGAGTAGCGAGCCGTGCG
>JBCKKC010000101.1:0-3286 GCA_038904395.1 Acidimicrobiia bacterium
GTAGCTGGTGGTGGGTGTCCTGAGCTGCGGGGAGCGACATTTGGTATAAACACTCACGGACTCAGTGGTATCGGGCCGAGTAACGATGATACGTCGGTTGGTAGAGGCCTCGAAGTCAGATCTGGATTACGGTGAGACCGTTGATTTTGTTGTAGTCGGAGTCTCGGGTTGCTACCGGCAGGTCGTGGGCAATGGCTGTTGCTGCAATCCAAGAATCGTTAAGCGGCATTCGTAGACCCTCATCGCGTAATTCCAAGCGAAGGGCTGCCCAAGCGCTCGCAACGAGGTCGTCAATCGGGAGCGGTTCTAGCTTTTGAGCGGCGGTGAGCGTCTTGAGGCGTTGGGTTCGCACGAACAAGTTATCGGCTGCCAAGACGCCCAGACGCAGTTCACCAATCGTGATGATCGATACGACGATTTGTCGTGGTGTGACGGCAGGAATCGATCTGCCTTGTTCTTGGGCTATGAACAAAGAAGTGTCGGCTAGCGCGATTTCCGGAAAATTGCCCTCAACCGAACTCACCGGAGACCACCGTCAACGTTGTCCGTTGTGTCGGGTAGTAAGTTGGCAAGGTCTTGTCGGAGTCCGGCATCAGCGTAGGATCCGTGCATTAGGCGAGTGAAGGCATCCCACGTTATTGACTCAGGGCGAGTGTGCAGGGGCCCAATCTCTGCGACCGGCCGGCCATTCACGGTTACTCGCATCCGCTCGCCGGCTTCAGCACGGCGCAAAACGGAACTCACATCGTTGCGTAGTTTGCGGACAGGTATCTCATGCATGTCCTCAAGTGTAGCAACTGTTCTACGGGGTGGGGCGCAGTTTGCATCCCTCGTCATCCTGAGCCCTGGCGCTAGCCAGGGCGTGAGGATCCATTTCGAGACAGTACGGCGATTCTTTGGGTTCCCGTTGGTCTTGGTCTCTTCCGTTGGGGTGTGGGGTTTCGTTGGTGTTAGTCTTTTTTGGTTTCGTTGGGGTTGCGCTGTTGGTCTGTGGGAGCTTTCCCTCCGGTCCTGGCCGAAGCCCCGTTGGGGTACGATCCGTAGCTTCGGCCTTTCACGGACCATCGGGTAAAGCACCCACAGCCCACCATTAATTTGGCAGATCCGTTCCGTGGAGAATTAGTGGTTGGTATCGGGGCGCTAGCCGATATTTTCTGCCCCTATTCGATGGGTCAGTGATTTCTAGGAAGCCTGCTGCTACCCAGTCTTTGCAGAGTTGAGCGCTCGTGCGCGGTTTGAAGCCGAATAGCTGTCCAATTTGGCTGGCCGTGACAACTTTGAACTCTTCGAAGAGCTCGAGGGCTTTGCGTTGCTTCGGATCTAGAGTGCGAATCATCTTGGCTTGGTCCGGGAGGTTCTGATTCTGGACTTGGCTCATCTGGCCAAGAACGTTTTCGACCGAGACCGCCATTCCCTCAACAAAATATTGCACCCAACCTGATATGTCTGCCTCGGATCGACCCATGTAGTAGTTGTGAGTTTCAGGGGCCACGCCGATGGCGTCGTAATATGCGTTTAAATTGCGGGCGTAGTATTCCTCGAGAGAATAGAGTCCCTTGAGGTCGTATCCACCTAAATGTAAAATCAGGGTTGTCAGTAGTCGGGCCGTCCGGCCATTGCCGTCGTAGTAAGGATGGATCGTGGCAAATTGATAGTGAGCAATGCCAGCCACAATTGGGCACGGTATAGCGCTACTGTGGCCAATCCATCTGACCAAACTTTTCATCAGGCCAGGCACATCTTTGGCTTCTGGGGGCATATACACGACCGCTCGAGTGCGTCCGTCCCGAATCACGTTCTGGCCATCTCGGTAGAGGGTCGGTTTGACTCTCGACTTACCGCCTGCCATTACGA
Organism: Acidimicrobiia bacterium; assembly: GCA_038904395.1. Classification (GTDB taxonomy): domain Bacteria; phylum Actinomycetota; class Acidimicrobiia; order UBA2766; family UBA2766; genus JBCKKC01. Next base: position 1,855 of record JBCKKC010000101.1, read on the forward strand.
GTGCATGTAGTTTTTGAACCTTGTTCTCTGATATGGGGCTCGCTTGAGCTACCCATTGCTCCACCTGCGACAACGCTCGGTAGTAACCTTTGACCTCACCCTCGTCTCGCTCGCGGCCTGGAAAATGTCCTTCATGTTTTAGGACTTGCTCTATTTGGTCTGCTTCGAGGCGATTGCCTTCGATCATCGTTGAATAGTGAGTGGAATACAGTCTGGCTGATTCCCTCAAAGAAGCGAGAACTGTTGCAGTTAAAGGGAGGTGCGCGATCCTAGTTCGCGCGGCCTCGATCCTCATCAGATCATTGGCAATCTTGGGCGTAATCCCATAGTTCGGAGCAAAGTTTATCGGCATATCATCAGCGCTTTATCTGCATTACGACACTCCCTATTATGCCGATAAACCGTCTATAAAGCAACGGTTCTCTAGATCTTGGGGTTTCGTTGGGGGTTTGGCTTTCGGCGACTAGATCTTGGGTCTTTGTTGGTGTTGGTCTTTGGGTCTGTGGGAGCTTTCCCTCTGGTCCTAGGCCGAAGTTGTGGGGCGAGGGGAGGAGTTGAAGCCGTAATCCGAAATCTTCAGGGCCCGGCTTCCCAGTCCTGAATATGCATGAATGTGACTGACTATGAGTTCGTTGGCCGTTATCCTTCCGGTCGTGGACCAATAGTAATTCGCCGGGCGTGCTTAATCGCTCGTGGTCGGGTTGGGAGTGATTGGTGGCGGTAAAAGAACGCGGACGGGGGTTGAGCTGTTGGTGGTGGTGTTGTTGCCTAACTGGCCGGAGCGGTTGAGGCCCCAGCAGTAGGTGTGGCCTTGAGCGTTGAGCGCACACGAATGAAACCTGCCAGCAGTCATGGCTATGACATCAGCTAGGGGTTGACCGCTAGGGTGGATGACTTGTGCAGGCGTTGGACTGTTGCTTGTCGTGTTGTTTCCTAAATGGCCGGTGGGGTTGCCACCCCAGCAGTAGAGGTGGCTTTGGGTGTTGAGCGCACACGAATGATGCTGGCCTGCAGTGATGGCTGTGATATCGGTTAGGGGTTGGCCGTCGTTGTTGGTGACTTGCACAGGGATTGGGCTCTTGATTGCGGTGGTGTCGTTGCCTAGCTGGCCGAATCGGTTGTAGCCCCAGCAGTGGACGTATCTTTGGGTGTTCAACGCACATGAATGACCTTCGCCTGCAGTAATGGCTGTAATGCCAGCTAAGGGTTGGCCGTCATGGTTGATGACTGGCACAGGTGCTGGGCTCTCGGTTGCGGCGATTCCGTTGCCTAACTGGCCCTCGTGGTTGCGGCCCCAGCAAAAGACGTGGCCTTGGCTGTTAAGCGCACATGAATGATATTCGCCTGCAGTAATGGCTGTGATGCCAGCTAAGGGTTGGCCGCTAGGGCTGGTGACTTGTACAGGCGTTGATTTGCTGGTTCGGTCGTCCGA
>JBCKKC010000102.1:0-3225 GCA_038904395.1 Acidimicrobiia bacterium
TGGCTGCAACCCACATAGAGCATTGCGATCCTCGAACCCACTCCTGGATGCATTTATGAGCAGCCACACGAGCCGACCGTGAGGATCCAGGAATCCGAATTTTGGGCGAGCTTGCGAGCACAGTCCGATGCCGCCGGGCCCGCAGCGAGTTAGCTCTCGGAGATGGTGATCTTGTTGATGACGACAGGAGTTGCGGGGTAGTCCTTGTCGTTCGTCTTGGACTTCTGGATCTTGTCCAACACGTCTTGGCCGGATTTCATAGATCCAAAGCGGGAATAGTTGGGGGGGCAATTGCTTGCCTTGATCGCCTGAGATGATGAAGAACTGGCTGCCGTTCGATGATGGGTCACCGGAGTTGGCCATCGCCAAGTCGCCCAGTTGGTAGGCAGTGCCACCGGCGGGAGGAGCAGCTGGTTTGGTCCCTGTGTACTTGTAGCCAGGGCCGCCAGTTCCAGCTTTGGCAGGATCAGCACCCTGAGGGTCACCACCTTGAGCAACAAACCCGTCGATGATGCGGTGGAAATTCAGGCCGTCGTAAAAACCATCCTTCGAGAGGAACACGAAGTTGTTGGTGTCAATCTTGGCGGTTTCGGGATCGAGGTCGAAGGTCATGTTTCCGCACGAGGTCTCAATATCGGCAGAATATTTCTTGCCGGCTTGAAGAGCATCAGCAGGGGGTCCGGCGTATTTCTTGTCTTTCACAGGTGGAACCTTAACTTGTGGGCATGTACCGGCAGCGGGTTCGCCAGCCTTGGTTGTGGTGGTCGTAGTGGACGTGGAACTCTTGGCGCTAGACTTCTTCTTCTTGCTGCCGGTTAGCGCGGGCACAAGCAAGAAGACTCCCGCTACAAGCGCCATCACAACGATCGCCGTGATCACAATGCGCCACATGCGAGACCGGCGCTGAGCCGCTTGATACTCCGCCTTCGAGCGGGAGCGGCCTTCCTTTTGTCTTTTGCGTTTATCAGTTCCCATTAGAAGGCAGCTTAGCCCAAGAATTCACCGCCTTGAACCTTACGAATTCAAAATTGGTGGTCAGCTGGCCAGATTTTTTGCGTGAGGGGCTTTAATATCATTGGGACTACTGTAATCATTCAACATCCCCACCCCGTCATTGCGAGCCCTGGGCTTTGACAGGGCGTGGCAATCCAGACTTTGCTGTGTTGCTAGCGCAGCGAGCAAATCAAATGGATCGAACATGTAGGTAGATCTGCGGCTTCGCCGCAGGTGGATCCTCACGGTCGGCTAGCGCCTCCCTCAGGATGACGAACCGGGGGGACACCGGCCGGTTACCTTAAATAGCTATTCAAACATGGGGAAGATACGTTGGGCGTTATTGTCCAGAAATATGGCGGCACATCGATTGCTACGCCCACGCTGATCAAGTCCGTTGCTAATCGTATTGTGGCAACGCGGCAGGCAGGCCACGAAGTGGTTGTGGTAGTTAGTGCTATGGGCGGCCACACCGACGAGCTCGTCGGGCTCTCCCGGGAAATTTCGCCTAATCCATCGCCTCGAGAGCTCGACATGCTCATGACTGCCGGCGAACGTATTTCGATGGCTCTCTTGTGCATGGCTCTGATTGACCGAGGCTTCGACGCCGTTAGCTTTACCGGCAGCCAAGCTGGCATTGTTACCGATGCTGCTCATGGCAAGGCTCGCATCCTCGATATCAAGGCGACTCGGATTCGCGCCTCCCTCGAATCAAACAAGATTGCCGTGGTGGCAGGCTTTCAGGGGGTCGCTCCCACCAGCTCTGATGTAACCACCCTCGGCAGGGGCGGCTCAGATACGACAGCTGTTGCGTTGGCTGCCTCGCTCAAGGCGGACGCATGCGAAATTTATACTGATGTTGATGGCATCTATACAGCTGACCCACGGCGAGTGGCTACGGCTCGCAAGCTAAGTCGGGTCAACTATGAAGAAATGCTCGAGTTAGCCGCCTCTGGGGCGAAGGTTCTGCATGTGCGAGCGGTAGAGTTTGCCCGCAACTATCAGGTGCCTGTTCACGTTCGATCCAGTTTTAGTCAAGAGCAGGGCACGTGGGTGGTACAGGAGGATAAATCAGTGGAACAAGCGATCATCCGTGGCGTTGCTCACGACGCTTCGGAGGCAAAGATCACTCTGCAGCGGGTGCCGAATCGGCCCAGTATGGCTGCCAAAATCTTTCGGGCGCTGTCAGATGCGACCATCAACATCGACATGATCGTGCAAAACGTGTCGAGTGCGGGCTCGACCGATGTGTCATTTACCGTGCCAGAAAGCGATCTTGTGCAGGCCGAGTCGGTCATTAGCGATGTGTGCCGAGAGATCGATGCGCCCGGATACGATGTCGATCCCAACATCGCCAAGATCAGTATCATCGGCGCCGGCATGAAAACTCATCCGGGTACTGCTGCCACAATGTTTGAGGCCTTGGGCGACAAAGGCATCAACATCGAAATGATCTCCACTTCCAACATTCGCATTTCGTGCATCATTGCCAGCAAAGATCTGGACGCTGCCCTCAATGCAGTCCATGACCAGTTTGCCCTCGGCACCCTCGGCGACACGAGCCTAGCTTCTGGCGAAACCCTATCCGAAGTGTCAGAAGGCCAGCTCAGTCGACCCTCGCAAGACCCGGCCTCGAAGAAAGCAGACAAACGTGGCGAGTGACCTCAACTTGTCAGTAGTCGGCGCGACCGGTCTAGTCGGTGCCGAGATGTTACGGATACTGGAAGAGCGCCAGTTCCCAGTCAGCAAGCTTCGACTCTTCGCCTCACCCCGCTCCGAGGGAAAAGAAATCGTTTGGGCCGGAGAAAAATATGTGGTCGAAACCCTCAAGCCAGGCTGTTTCGTCGGCTCGGATCTTGTTCTTATGGAAGTCGAATCACCGCTGTCACGTGAGTGGACTCCGGCGGCGGTGAGCGAGGGGGCCACCGTAATCGATAACTCTTCGGCATGGCGCATGCACGAAGACGTGCCATTGGTGGTCACAGAGGTGAACCCTGACGCTCTTGCTAGTCATCGGGGAATCATTGCCAATCCCAATTGCACCACAATGGTTCTCATGACGGCACTTGGACCGTTGGATAAGGTAGCTGGGCTGGAACGAGTTGTAGCAACTACCTTTCAAGCCGTGTCAGGCTCAGGCCAAAAAGGAATCGACGCTCTCGAGCACGAAAGCGCCGCTCTGAGCGAGGACGGCTTTGATCTTGAACCGTTGCGCCGCTCTGGTGCTAACTC
>JBCKKC010000103.1:0-3143 GCA_038904395.1 Acidimicrobiia bacterium
TCTAGCCCAGTGGTGACAGATCAGAGCGGCGGGCAAAAATGTCATGGCGTTCGAAGGCCAGATCAATGAGCATTTCGACTTGTTGGGCGTAAGGCACGCCACTCTCGGCCCACAACATTGAGAACATTGAAATCGAAGTGAAACCAGGGATGGTATTGACCTCGTTCACATAGAGCGTGTCGCTGGCCGGGTCATATAGAAAATCGACTCGCGCCAATCCCCAGCAGCTCACGGCTTGAAAGGCTCGAATGGCCATTTTCTGCACACGATCTGCGACCGATTCAGCCAAATCAGCGGGAACGACTAGTTCGGCGCCATCATTAAGGTATTTCTTCTCATAGTCGTAGAAGCCATCGGCCGTAATAATCTCGCCCACACATGATGCTTGAGGCTCGTAGCCGCCTAAAACGCCACACTCGATCTCTCGACCGTTAACGGCACTTTCAATCAGAATGTCGTCGTCATGACTCAGAGCAATCTCGATGCCTTCCACCAGCGACTTCTCATCAGTCGCCTTGGAAATCCCTATCGATGATCCGGTGTTAGTGGGCTTCACGAAGACAGGCAGGCCCAGCTCTTCAATCATTCCTGTCACATCAGGATTGGCACGCCAATTGGGTTCTCGCAGGCCAATATATTTCGGACTAGCTAGGCCACTAGCCTGAAACAAACGCTTCATAACCCATTTATCCATGGCGACAGCGGATCCGAGCACGCCCGTGCCCACATACGGAACGCCGGCAACTTCGAGCAGACCCTGAATAGTGCCATCTTCGCCGTATGGCCCATGCAGCACCGGAAAGACAACATCGAGCTCGCTCAAGGTTTCACCACTGCTCGCCGAAACGAGCGCGGCTCTGCCTGTCTGTTTCGCTCCAACCAGGTGAACCGGCAAACCTTGCGCGACCAAACAGTTAGTGAGAGCGTCGCCCTCTTTGAGCGGGCGAACCAAGGCCTCCTCGACGTATTCGCGCTCAGGCATAACAAACTCGCCCTGACGGGTGATACCGATCAGGACAGGGATAAAACGTTGCGGGTTCAGTGCTCGCAAGACGGCAAAGGCTGACGCGCAAGACACGTCGTGCTCAGCTGAGCGCCCGCCATACATAATTCCGACACGCATCATGCGCCCAGACTCACCTGCGGAGCCACTACTTGCATATTCACCGCTAGTCACTGCCTCACCTCTCCGTCACTGAAATCGATCGTTAATGCTCAGCCCGCCGGAACCACTATCTGTTCCTGCTGGCATTTCCGCCGCCACTGCCCTTGCTACTGTCCGTATCCCTTGCCGTTGTTGCTCAACCTGCTGCTGTCACCATCGCCCGAATACCCAGGCCCATCAAAAACAAACTGAAAAAACCGCTCGCCAGGGCCCGGTTCTGTTGCACCCATTCAGCCGACAAAGCATAGATCACGCCGAGACCCACCGCTATCGCAGCGACTACTCCGTAAAACACATGCATCTGAGAGACCTGGTCACCCTGAACGGCCTGCAAATATAGCCCAACGAAGACTTGCAATATCACGAGGGCCTGAGCTACCCGCAGCGACCACCAGAGCGGATTCTTTTGCAAGACATCAAGCCAATGCGACGAAATTGCCCACACGCCAACCAGTGCATTCCCGACAACAATTATCCATGCTAGAGCTTGATGCAAATGTGCCATTTCCTGAGTCAGCATAGGGGATGTACAGGGCTTTTACATGGCGCCGGTCAAAAAATCTATGCTGTCTACATGGTAACCATCCGCGTTCCTTCCCCGTCATTGCGAGGAGCTTGCGACGAAGCAATCCAGGGTCTGTGGCAAAGCCGCAGGCCTACCCACACATTCGATGCATTTGTATTGCTTGCTTCGCGGCGCAAAGCAGTAGAGCCTGGATTGCTTCGCTCCGCTCGCAATGACGAAAGAGCTGGTAGCACACCGTGGCTTCGAGGGGGCTGTTTACATGGGCATATTTGATTCGGAAGCAGATTTCTCGTGGGGCCTGAAGCAGGCACAAACTCTCACGGATCAAATCGATGTTCGCATTACCGACGAAATCGACACCGACGTGCCCGAAAAGGTTGCCCTTTTGGCGATAGGAAGTTTCGGCCGCCGCGAGCTTGTCCCCCATTCGGATGTTGATATTCTCCTGTTGCACGACCTACGCACCGAGACCGAGGTGGCCGAAGCCACCCGCAAACTTATCTATCCCTTATGGGATTTGGGTCTCGACATCAGTTATGCCGTACGCACAGTCAAGGATTGTTTAGGTCGTGCCAAGGATGACATCGTCATCGCCACCTCACTCTTTGACACGCGGCTGCTCCTCGGTGACGTGAAACTCGCCACAGCTCTGGAGTCCCAGCTCGCCCGGTGGAGAGATCGCAACGCCGACAAGATCGCCCGCAAGCTCTTTGCCTCGTTAGCGCCTCGATATCAAAAGTATGGCTACGCCGGCGTCGACTTGGAACCCCACTTCAAGGAGGCCAGAGGGGGCCTCCGGGATCTACACTTTCTGCGGTGGCTCACCGCGCTAGATAGTCGCCCAGTTGATGTCGAATTGGAGCTGGCGATTCTGCTGGGCCTACGCTGCGCCTTGCACTCAGTTGCCGGTAAGAAAACAGATCGACTCCTGAGGCAGTACTGGGATGGGGTCACGACTTACTGCCGCGACCAAGTGACCGGAGACTCTCCGGCGCCGGGGCTATCGGGCGAGGAGGCCACGGCAGCAGTGGATGCGCTCTTCCGACAGCTCTACGTCGCTTGTCGCAAGGTCGGTGAACAGCTCGATTCTCTAGCTCGCACTCAAGTTGCCAACAGTCCCGGGCGCAAGACTGACCGCTACTCGGCCCCGAGGGGCTTTGCTGCCCAAAACGGCCACCTTGCCAGGGCGCAAAGCGTGCCGTTGAGTGCCGAACCGGAGGCTGGATTCTTGGCCGCACTCGCGACCTGTCACTTACCCGCGTCCGAGGATCTGATCGCGTGGACTCGCCCACCGGCCGATCATGGTGAGGCCACCGCTTTGGCCTGGACTGCCGCCACACGCCAAGCCTTCGTGAAAGTGTTGGGCGAAGCCGACACGAGAGGCTGGCGCTTTCTTGACACGACTGGCCTGTGGCAACGCTATCTGCCAGAACTTGCCGGAGCCCACGCTCA
>JBCKKC010000104.1:0-3127 GCA_038904395.1 Acidimicrobiia bacterium
TTAGCTGACGCAGGCTCGCTCAGCCCCAACTAACCCAGGCCGGAGCGGAGGATGTCGAGGTCGGTGTCGAGGTCGGTGAGGATCTTGGTGCCCAGGTCGCAGGCACGGGTGAAGAGGCCTTCTTCGATCATCACGTCAATTGTTGCTGAAATCTCCGCAGATCGTCCCTTCACCTGCTTCGCCGACGGCGAACCAATCGGCAACACGCCCGTCACGATCGAGGTTGCTATAAACGGCATGCAGGTGATGCTCGCCCCTCGCTAACGCTCGGTCGGAAGATCCCATCGAATGGGCCCTGTAGGTCTATAGCAGGATGTATAATAGCGGGCTAGTGAAATGTATAGTACATCGGTAGTGAAACGCGCAATAGGAGGTAGGTGTGCTACTCCAAAGAGCGATATACAACGAATTTTGCGAGACTTTGAAATACCGCAGGGTGGTGTTAGTTGCGGGGCCAAGGCAAGCTGGCAAGACAACGCTCGTTCAACAATTAGTCAAAGATTTGGGCCACGGTTCTTATACCTCGATGGACAACACCCAATATCTCAAAGCCGCCCTCGAAGACCCGATTGGGTTTGTTGAACTAGCACAACGGCCGCTCGTGATCGACGAAATACAGCGAGCTGGCAACGAGTTGGTCTTGGCCATCAAACTTGCTGTCGACCAAAGCCAGGATAAGGGACAGTTCGTCCTCACGGGATCATCAAATTTTCTCACCGTCCCCAACATTTCGGAGTCGCTCGCAGGCCGTTTGCAAATTGTGCATATATGGCCTCTAACGCAATCAGAAATCGCGCAGGCCCCTACTACCAATTTTGTGGACGATGTATTTCGTGGCACCGGATCGACAAGGCCGCACGCACAAGCCGCACCTAAAACTAAACCTGACCAGTATATGCAAATCACCTGCCGTGGCGGCTATCCGGAAGTCCTTCCACTGCCACCACGTCGACGTAGTCAGTGGTTCAACAGCTATGTCGAAACAATCTTGCAGCGTGACATCGCCGATATTTCAGGCATCCGCAAAGTCAAAGAAACCCGTCACATCTTAGAGCTGATCGCTGCACGCAGCGCAAACGAACTGGTCATGCAAAATCTCGTCAAAGACTCTAGCTTAAGCAGAAACACTGTCATCGATCGTGTCGCATGGCTGGAGCGGGTTTACTTAACGATGACAATCCCTGCCTGGGCCACGAACCTGACCAAGCGAGCCACGAGAGCCCCAAAGATTTATATAACCGACTCCGGGTTGGCTGCTTCTCTCTTGAACATGGACCCAGCAAGTCTTCTCGAACCCACCAACTCAACGTCTGGCATCCTCATTGAAACATTCGCTGCCAACGAGATAATGAGACATCTAACTTGGGCAACTACACAAGCTCGCCTCTTTCATTTTCGTGACTCCAACGGCCCCGAAATAGATCTCTTAATAGAACGCACCGACGGAAAGATTATCGCAATAGAAATCAAGAAAACGCTCAGTGTGTCTCGACAAGATTTCCGCTGGCTCAAACTGTTCCGAGATCGACTCGGAGACAGATTCATCCAAGGCCTCGTCCTTTACCTTGGTGACGATACCCTCCCATTTGGCGACAGACTTACAGCCCTGCCAATGAGCATTCTCTGGACAGCTCAACCCTCGGTCGACTGAACCCACGCTAGGCGAGGCCGGAGCGGAGGATGTCGAGGGCGGTATTGAGGTCGGTGTCGGAGAGGGTGAGGGGCGGGATGAGGCGGACGACTTGATTGTCGGGACCACAAGTCAAAACGATTAGGCCAGCGTCGAGGCAAGAGAAATAGAGGCTGTCGGCGGCGTCGGCGTCAATCATTTCGATGCCGATCATGAGGCCGATGCCCCGGACTTCTCGAACCTTCTTGTTGCCGCTGGCGGCGGTCTTGAGTTCGGTGAGGATCTTGGCGCCCAATTCACGGGCACGGGCAAAGAGGTCTTCCTCGACCATCACGTCGATTGTTGCCGACGCCGCAACACATGAGAGCGGGTTGCCGCCGAAGGTGGTGCCGTGCGTTTTGTGGGGCCATTTGCGGAAGATGTCACGAGGGGCCATTATGCCCGCCAAGGGCATGCCCGAAGCGATGGCTTTGCCGAAGAGCAAGATATCGGGGGTGACACCGAAAGTTTCAGCGGCGAACGCTCGGCCGGTGCGACCCATACCACACTGAACCTCATCAAAGACAAGCAAAATGCCATGTTCGTCGCAACGCTCTCGGAGGCCTTCCAGCCAGGCTCTGGGCGGCACAACATATCCACCCTCGCCCAATACCGGCTCAACGATCATGGCTCCAACGCTGCTCGGTAGTGCCTGTAAAGCGAGTATCTCGTCGAGTTCTCTGAGGGCAGTTTGAGTAGCTTCAGCTTCACCGCCATAGAGCAACGGATATGCATAAGGCGCAATCGTGACTTGTGGCATGAAGGGCTCATAGCCATCACGGAATGTGGTCTTGGCCGTAGTGAGCGACGTTGCCATTAGGGTGCGTCCGTGGAAGGCACGACGAAAGCCGATCACGCCCGCCTTGCCGGTTGATTGGCGAGCCAGCTTAAGGCAGCCATCGACGGCCTCGGCGCCGGAGTTGCAAAAGAACATCTGGGGTTCACTGAAGAAGGGCGCCAGCTTGCCAAGTTTTTCGGCCAACACAATTTTTGGCGTATGGTGAGCGACGACAGATGTGTGGATGAGCTGGTGCGCCTGTTCTTCGATGGCCTCCACAACACGGGGGTGGCAATGACCCAAGCTGGTCACACCAATGCCGCTGGCAAAATCGAGCCAACGGTTACCATCGACATCGATAATCCAGGAGCCCTCACCCGAGAGAGCCATGATATCGGTGACTCTGGCCAAGACGGTGGCCAAGACTGCTTCGTCCCGTTCCAACCAATCTTTGTGCAGCTCAGAACGATACGTAACCGGCTTAAGTGTGTCTGCCATACTCATTCCGCCCTCGGTTTGGGTTGCTCTATGACTAACTGTGACCAATCGCTGCGGGTGTCTCGCGAATCCATTTGGGGTCGATTGTCAATCTGATCCCGCTTCGGTCGGCCCGAGTAATCCCCGTACCATACTGTTATCCCGCCTCGTTGCTCAAGCTCGAAACTGTCTTGGCGTTACGA
>JBCKKC010000105.1:0-3104 GCA_038904395.1 Acidimicrobiia bacterium
GATAGGTCAGCATCGTTTAACTTCGCTGATCTGACGAATGCAGATCTATCAACCACTAGGTCGCACAATCGCTTTGGACAGCCAATGGGTGCGATCGGAGTCGGTTTCATCAATGCCAAACTGGCCGGCACGAACCTCACTGGCACAAACATGACCGGGGCGAGACTTCACAAGATTCACACCAAAGGCCTAGCCCCTGGAGCCAACCTAGCTGGCGTAACATACATGCCGTACCAACCAGTCGCCGGCGGTTACGACCATTCGTGTGCGCTCAATCCTGCTGGCCATGTCCGCTGCTGGGGCGACAACTCCAGTGGCCAGCTCGGCAACAACACCACAACCGATAGCCCAACACCAACACCAGTACAAGTCGTTGACAGGAACGGCCAGCCATTAGCCAACATCACTGCTATCAGCACAGGCTTCGAACATTCGTGTGCGCTCGATACTGCCGGCCATGTCTACTGCTGGGGCAGCAACGGCTATGGCCAGTTGGGCAACAACACCAGAACCGACAGCCCAACACCAACACCAGTACAAGTCATTGACAGGAACGGCCAGCCACTAGCCAACATCACTGCTATCAGCACAGGCGCCCACGATTCGTGTGTGCTCAACACCACAGGCCATGTCCATTGCTGGGGCCACAACAGCAGTGGCCAGTTGGGCAACAACACCATAACCAACAGTCGGATACCAGTACAAGTCGTTGACAGGAACGGCCAGCCACTAGGAAATATCACTGCTATCAGCACAGGCGCCCACGATTCGTGTGCGCTCGACACTGGCGGCCATGTCCATTGCTGGGGTTACAACGACAGTGGCCAGTTGGGCAACAACACCACAGCCCACAGTCGGATACCAGTACAAGTCGTTGGCAGCAGCGGGGCCCCACTGGCCAACGTCACTGCTATCAGTACAGGCATCCACCTTTCGTGTGCGCTCGATACTGCCGGACCTGTCTACTGCTGGGGCAGCAACTACAGGGGTCAGCTAGGCAACAACACCACAACCGGCAGCTCAACACCAGTACAAGTCGTTGACAGGAACGGCCAGCCACTAGCCAATATCACTGCTATCAGCACAGGCTTCGAACATTCGTGTGTGCTCGATGCTGGCGGCCATGTCTACTGCTGGGGCCGTAACTACTATGGCCAGTTGGGCAACAACACCACAGTCCCCAGTCGGACACCAGTACAAGTCGTTGACAGGAACGGCCAGCCACTAGGAAATATCACTGCTATCAGCACAGGCTTCGAACATTCGTGTGTGCTCGAGTTTGGCGGCCATGTCCATTGCTGGGGCAGCAACGGCAGTGGCCAGTTGGGCAACAACACCAGAACCGACAGCCCGACACCAGTACAAGTAGTAGGACGCGAGCCGTTCATGCTGATCTAGCACGTCCTTCATACGGGGTAGAACCATTTATTCGGGTGGATGGACTGTACGTGCGCCGGTTGGTTTCTAAGGTGGCTTTAGAGTTTTGTGATTAGGCTTTTGTGAATGTTTAGACGATTTATTGCTCTTGCCTTGCCGTTGGTGCTTGTGGGCATAGTTTGGCCTTCGGTAGCTTCGCCAGTACATGCACAAGACAATCATTTGGCGGCGGGCAGCGTCATTGAGAATTCAGAGCCCCCTTGCGTGTACCAAGATCCTGAGCGAGACGGTAAAACGGTTTGCCCCAATACGACCTTCAGGGGTGCAGTCCTCGAAAACGTAGATCTTGCCGGAGCGTGTCTTTCAGGGTCAACGTTTGACCTGGTTCAGTATCACTCGGTAAATCTCGAGGGGGCAGACCTGCCTGACTCGAAATTTAGGGCCACTTTCGCTGACGGGGCAATACTCAAGAATGCAGTTTTGGACCGCTCTGTTGTTCTAGCCGATGAGGATTCCGCTGTTGAGGTTGGTACTGGGCGGGGCTGACTTGTCTGGGGCGTCTTTGCAGAACGTGACTGCAATTTCGGGTGCGATCCATTTGACAGGAGTAAAGCTACCCAAGGCAAATCTCTCTAATAGCAACTTCCGCAAAGCTTGCCTATCAAGAGCAGATTTGTCAGAGGCTCAGTTGGTGGGCACACAGTTGATAGAAACCCAAGCTTTGCACGCGCGGTTCTATGGAGCAAACTTCTCACAAGCAAACCTTGCCGAGTCAGACATACGGGGTTCAGTGTTTGACTATGCCAACCTGAACAGTGCAATACTGCGTGACGTCACCTATGCCTACAATCGAGACCGAGGTGCGAATAGCTCGGACAGCGGCAAAGGAAGCAAACCGGGGGATGCGGGCAAAAGGGCAGGATCATGGGAGCGTGCGGATCTGAATATCCCCCTAGCCGAGATTTTGCGTGAGGTCACCGACATCGGGAAACCCGAGCATTTGTCATTACGGATAGGCTGGGTACTACCAGAGTGCTAAGGTAAGGACATGGCAATAAAGCTTACTGCTCGGGCTCAGGTGACTTCAAAGGGCCAAGTAACGATACCTAAAGCGATTCGTACCACCCTCGACATCAGCGAGGGCGATCAAGTTACCTTTGAGGTTGAGCAAGACGAAGTGACGATTCACAAGACGCCCAATTTTGCAGACCTATCGGGGATCTTGAAACCTGATCATGATCACGAGAACGTCGACTTCGAAACCGCACGCGCCACTGCGTGGTCCACCAGAGTCGATCAGCTCAAGAACAGCCAGGCATGATTCCGCATGATCGAACTTGACACCAATGTATTGGTTTACCACTTAACCGGCACACCACCATCGCTAGCCACAAAGTCACGTGAGTATTTTGCGCAGCTCAACGAGAGTGTTCATATTTCTGATCTCATCGTTGCCGAGACGGTCTACGTCTTAGAATCGGCATTTGGGTTCTCAAAGGCACAGATTCGGGCTGCCATGGGCACGGTCTTCGCCTCGACTGCAACCGTCGTAGACGACCTGGAACTCCTCGACCGCACCTTCGCACATTACTCGGAATCTCGATTGGCGTTTGCCGACGCATATGTCATCGCCCAAGCAGAACAGAGCAGCCGCAAAATGGCAACCTTCGACAAACGGCTCAAGAAGGTCGCTCAAACCACGGGCATCGAAGTCGATGGCCCCTGAG
>JBCKKC010000106.1:0-3099 GCA_038904395.1 Acidimicrobiia bacterium
CTTTGCTATTGGCTCTGGCCGGGTGGGGCAATAGGGTAAGCTGTGATAACGGTTTTTTGGTTTGGGGAGAGAACGATGCGAAGATGTTTCGTGTCTTGAATGTTCAGCGATCCGCCATGTTGTTTAGACAAGTGTGTTCCGATTTGCTCTTGGCATTCATATTCAAGCACGACACGACGATCGGGATCAACACGAGCTTTCATCGGCGGCCTGCGTAGCTGATTGTGGATGAGAGTCTTTAGCGCGTTCGGTTGTAAGAATCTTTGATGAAAAGCACTTGTCCAATCGACTTGCGCTTTACCGTCGTGTCTATCGATGATGTGCTTCGTGTAAATTTTTGACGGTTGACTAGACGAAGCCGCTGCAGCCGCTGCTGCAGCGGCTGCAGCCTGGGTACTGGCGATCGGTTTGTCGGTCATTGGGGGCTCATGGTCCACACCATTCGACTGATGCTGATGTTGCCTACGCGCGGCCGTGTGTCCGACTGGTTGTGATCCGCGTTGCAACGAATCATGCGCTCGAGCATGCGTCTCTGACTCTTCTGCCAAGGATGAGTCTGTCTGCTGTTGCGCCTCGACAAGCAGAGCATTAAGCTGATTCTGCAACTCATCAAGCTCAGGCTGAACCTGCGCCCGAAACTCAGGATCTTTAAAGACCGCCTCTATCATCGCCTGTTCTTTAAGGTTCTTTTCCATCGCTGCCAGAGCGATCTGAGAACGTTTCGCTTCATCAAGCACACTCAAAAGCGCTGAGTTCTGTTCACGATCCAGGCCAATTGCGTCACGCCCCAGAGCCTCATCCGCTTGTAACTGTTGCAGCTCCTGCTTTTTGCGAGCATCCGCATTCTGAACCGCTCTCGATCTTGACTCGGCTACGGCACGCCCTAGGTTCGCCCAGGGCTCAGCGGCCACCCGCTCAACCGCTTTACGATCTGCTCGCTCATTTTCCATACAATTCTGTGAGCGGAGCCCTATGTCATCCTTCACCCTCCTCGATCTCTCACGATACTCATTCTGGACAATCTCTGAACGTAAGCGCTTGAACTCGTTGAGTAACGCACGAACCATCGGGGGAACAGCAAGATCGCGAATTGTTTCAAAGTCAGGTGCCTCTAGGGCTGCAGTCGTAACCCGAAGATCCGTCTCCAAGCGCTCAAGAACCCTTGCCATGTGGCGAAACTCAGCTTGCACGAGTACGGATCGAGCTTCATCCTCTTGCTCTTGAGTGGCCCGCACTTTGCGCTCTATCTCTTCTAACTGAGCCTGCCTCTTCTCCTGATCCCGCTGGGTGATCTTAGCCTCAGCCTTGGCAAAATCCTTCAACAACTCAGCACGCTTGGCAGCTTCCTGCCCAGCAAGGGCTTCCCGATTATCACCCTCCGACACTGTTGGAGACTTCACCAGGGCAGAAATCCTGGAGAGTCGATCCTTATCGACGCCCCCAGATTCTCCGACGAAAACCACACCCGAAGCATCAACAGCGAGACTGGCAGGGATGTACAATTCTCCAAACTTAGGACAAATCCTAGCCTCAGCAATTGTTTTAGCTGTCCGATTCAGCGGATCAGCACGCACGATGCGGCCGTTCTCTTTGTCCAACACATAGACCGCGCCATCACTACCAACCGCTACTTTTGATGGCATGTCGAGCTGCACCTCACGCGCGGGCAGCATGTCAAAGTTCCAACCATCTACACCGGCACCAATCAAGGCTGTTACCTTTCTTGAGCTGGGATCGATTCGTACGACACGATGTTTGTCCCTCTCAGACGCGTAAATGGCACCACCAGCACCCACAGCGACACTCGTAACCGCCAAGTCTCGTGCCAAGACATCTATAGCGCCGCTTTTATCAAGCCGCAAGATATAGCGATTGTCATAATCTGCGATCACCACGGAACCATCAGAGGCAACCGCGACCGAGCTCGGGACAAATCCCATCTTCTCCATTCCCAAGGCTTTGGCCTTGTCCTTAAACTTGCAAACATCAGCAATCGTGTCTGTTCTCTTTGTAACCGGGTCAAATCGAACAACGCGATTATGTTTGGAGTCCACTACGATCACTGAACCATCGCGCGCTACTGCTATATCCCAAGGTTGCACCGAGTCTTCTGCCTTGGGCTCCAGGTGGTGCCAGTTAGGATTACGTGGAAAGCCATCGCCAAGAATCCTGGTTACAGTACCCGCCGTACGATCAACGTCAAATACACAATTCATAAAGAAATCACCAACGAGTACGTGACGACCATCAGCAGTGACAGCCACGGACTGAGGCATGCCGAACGTCATTTGTCCCATCTGCACGGGTGGATCGCCAAGGGGCAATCTTGCCTTATAGCTACCATGCATCCCGGCGATCGGAAGGTACGCATACTCAGCTGGTTGCGCTGGTTGCGCTGGTTGCGCTGGCGGCCCCGCCTGCGCTGGCGACATGCCCGCCACAGGCCCAAGCAATACAGCGGCAACGACACCTATCCATAGAAATTTAGCCTTGGTTATCATCTGGCTCAACGATTCCTCTCACACAAAGCGTGAGGCCTTATGCCCCCACCCAACACGACTAAAAAAAAGCCTAACCACCTACGCTGAGAGATGCCTGAGAAAAACTGCCCCAAACTCCCCAAACGTAACCATTCACCTGGTCGCGTTAGTGGGGTGGTCGGATTGGTGTTGTTAGCGTGGTATTGCTGGGATCCAGGGGTTGCGAACTGTTGGCGGTTTGGTCATTGACTGTCAATCCTTGTTTGCGTTAGTGTGTCAATGTGTGAAGTTGGCGATCAGGTGACGGCTAGGTGTGACTTGAGTTCACCAGAGAGATGAACGAGAGAGAGCTACCAGTTATGCGTGATCATGACCAGGTTCGCCTACAACCTTGATGACCGGCGAGGACCTATCGCAGCCAGTTGGAATGTAAGACGATAGTCGCTAACCCGAATTCATCAAGCGAGAGTCGCCCTTTCAAGACCGTTTGGGAAGGACGCCAGTAGATCAGAATGCCTACTCAGTTGGCAAACTGGTAAACGCTGAAAGAAAAGGAACGGTGAGTGCGGGTTAGTCCCACGAGGTAAGTGTCAACTGACCAGGTGGGCCCGGCGTGCTT
>JBCKKC010000107.1:0-3013 GCA_038904395.1 Acidimicrobiia bacterium
AGCGAGATCGCGAAACTTGTTGCTCAAGAAGTAGGCAAAGTACTTATGGAGGCGGGCGGAGATGTGCAAGAGGCCATCGACATGGCCCAATACATCTCAGGCTTGGGCCGATCTGCCATCGGCGAGATGTACCCGTCTGAACTGCAAAACAAGATGTGCTGGACAACCCGCCAGCCCGTCGGTGTGGTTGGCCTAATCACGCCCTGGAATTTCCCAGTTGCCGTCCCATCTTGGAAGGTCTTCCCTGCATTGCTTGAAGGCAATGGCATTGTGCTCAAGCCTTCGGAATTGTCGCCGGCGTGCGCGGTTGCCTTTATAGATGCCCTCTTCGAGGCCGGTATTCCGGCCGATCTAGTGGCTGTTGTACATGGGGGTGCCGACGTTGGTGCGGCGATTACGACTCACCCAGGTATTGGGGCACTTAGCTTTACGGGTTCGGTGGCGACGGGTCGGCGGGTCGGCTCAGCGGCCATGGAGACAGGTCCTCGACTCGTGTCGCTGGAACTCGGTGGGAAGAACGCCATGGTTGTGCTGCCCGATGCCGACCTCGACTTGGCTACTGATGGTGCCATTTTCGGAGCCTTCGGCACGGCTGGTCAACGGTGTACTTCAACTTCACGGCTGATTGTCCACCGTGACATTTCCGATGAGTTAATCCAGAAAATTGGCGACCGAACCAAATCACTGGTCGTGGGAGACCCGCTCGACCCCTCTGTCGATGTTGGGCCTGTGATTAATCCAAGCACGATCCTGCGGCTCGACCGCTATGTGGAGCATGCAATCGGATCCGGGGCAGAACTCATCGCCGGCGGCGGCCAACTGATCATTAGCGATTGTCCCGACGGCACCTTTTACGCGCCGACGGTCTTGCACCGGGTCAAGCCCTATTTCGAAATTGCCAGCGAGGAGATATTTGGCCCCGTCTTAAGCGTGATCGAAATCGACAGCTTGGATGAAGCCATCGAGGTAGTCAACCAAGTCGAGTATGGCCTATCAACCTCGGTTTACACCTCCAACATCACGGCAGCAATATCGAGCACAGACCAAATCGACACCGGAATCGTCTATATCAACGCGCCCACGATCGGCGCCGAAATCCATCTTCCCTTTGGCGGCACCAAACACACCGGCAATGGCTTTCGTGAGGCCGGCACCCGTGGCCTCGAGCAATTCAGCGAGATCAAAGTCGTCTACGTCGATTACTCCGGCCGTCTCCAGCGAGCTCAAATCGACAACCGTCCCCAAGTCGATTCGGAACCCTCGCGCTCCGATTGGAAGTAGCAGGTCGGTTAAGCGCTAAAAAGTCGCCGCTTGATTTGCCTCCACTAGATTGGCTTGGTATTGGTAGCGAAGGCATGTGCTGCGGATCAGAACCGGTGTCACGGAGAGTAGAGAAGGCCCGGAGTTGAATCTGAGACAAAGAAATTTAGAGTCCCTTTGGGCGTCCTACTGATTCAGGCATGAGGATCAGCTCGGTTCCAGTTGGGGGGCCTGGAGGGGTGGATCCGGGAGGCGCATAGTGCTGGCAGTTGGTGGGGAAGCCGGTGGTTGAATCGGGCAAGATCGTGATGCGGAATTCGGGACGGTTTAGGTTTAAGAGTGGGCTTGGGTAGCCGCCGCTGCCGTAGTTCTCTCCGTATGGCATCGAGTAAGATGGCGTCCATCTGCGCAGCACTGAGCTGAAGATGCTGTAGCCAATACCGTTGAAGGCTTCTTGAGCCGGACGGACTAGCTCGAAAGGTGGCCTGTCTGTGAACGATGCATTGTTGTAGCTATCGGCGAAATTGCCACCCCAGTATCCGGACGTAAAACCGGTGATCAGGTCTCGGTAGAGGGATGTGTAGACGTCGTTCTCCGAAGGTGGACGAGCTTGTGAGCCAACCTGGTGGGCGGATGCCTGGTCGTAGACTCCCTTGGCCAGATCGGGGGCTGTGGCAGTGAACGTTTGGCCAGCCTTTGCATTGGTGCCAGCCTGGTCAGTCGCAGCAATGCCGCCATTGAGGACGAGGGTTCCGCTTGCATCCATCGTGCCTGTGTAGCGGTAGAAGCCAGATTGCTCTGGGTGGATGGCATTTCCGAAGTGTCCAGAAACTGTGATCTTGTGGCCGGTGATTGACTTTACATAGGGCAGCATGTCAGGCCAAGGCTGGGTGGCAAATCTGGGTGGAGCAGTTTTCGCGGGCGAGATAACCCTCAGGAAATTATCCATCGTTTTCGGCGCACCAGTTTTGTAGATGATCGCCGACTCGGCGTTGCTTCCACGCTTAGCAATCTCACTCTTGAAGTCGTTGAGGACGCAATCTGTGCCGGCGCTAAATCCCCTCGAGTCGGCGACGGTTCCGTCAGTATTGACCGTTGCCACATCGATAGGAATGCTGAACTGGTCAACATTGGTGAAGTCGGCCAGGCCTGGGAAGGTGTACTCGGCGTTGGCGAATCGGACTTGGCTGTCATTTACATCTGGCCGGGGAGCGCCCGAACTGCCGCCGAGGCCAACTGGCGCGTCGTAGGAGATCCATACCACTCCCGCAGGAGAGGGGTTGGGAACTGCAATTGCATAAGTGTGCGGTTTCCCGGCGACAGGCTGATATTCGGTGAGTCTGGTGTTGGCGTGGAGAATCTCTGTATTCTTGTGCGTGAACCCCACGTAAACGGAGTTATCCGGACGGCCCGAGTTGTTGACCACTGAGATCGTGAGTTTGTCTGATGGGGGCGGCGGCTGGGTGGTCGTGGTTGTGGGTGGTGGTTTCGTTGTCGTCGTAGTTGTAGTGGTCGGCGGGGGGTTGGTGGTTGTTGTCGTGGGGGGCGGTGGTGGAGGTGTGATTGACGGGTCGAATTCGAACCAGTTGATGTTCACGTAGTCGCCCGGATATCCGGTTTCGAATGTGACATAGAGGGTGTGTTTGCCGGTGGCGTTTCTGATTTCGGCAGGGACGCTTCGCCATGATTGCCAGCCGCCTGTGTTGGCGATGGCCAGGTCGCCGATGACTGGCCCGGTGGGGGAGTCGAGGCG
>JBCKKC010000108.1:0-2809 GCA_038904395.1 Acidimicrobiia bacterium
CCGCGACCGCCTGAATGCTTACCTTAACGTTCGCTCTGGTTTCTTTGGGTTCGACTCTTGTGAGCTGTAATCCCAGCGCCCTTTCCGTAGTAGGTGCTGACGTTTGCCACGGATGGGTGTGCGGCTCCAGCAGGACCTTCGCTGAACGCACGCAAGATATTGGTTGTTATTGCCTTGACCTTGGCCGCCGGATTGTCAGGTCGAGCGCCCATATCGAATCCTTCCAGACCTGCAACCCAGCCGGTAGTGCCACTGGCAAAAACTCCACTACCGCTGGCAGCGGAGTAGTAGGTCATGTCAGCGTAGCTAGCATGATTTCGGCACTTGAGCGGCGAATGAGCGAGAATCTCGAGGTTGGGCGGAGTCGACGAAAGTGGAAAATAGCGGTCGTATTCTTCGCCAACCAATTTTGGTAGGTTCTCACCATCGGTCACCCCAGATCCCTCAAAAATCCAATTTGAAGAATTCACGATATGCATGGGCGCTGACATGGGCGCACACTCATACATGATTCCGACCGTGGCGCTTTCTGGCCTGCTACTCGGCGGGGATCTCCACTCAACAGTTGTTTCCCCTCGTTGGGGTGTCGAATAGATAGGGTCTTTCGTCGACCGATAGTTGATCATCCGACGGTTCGCACCCAGAAGTGAGTCCTCTAAGCGGATATGCCTGTACATGGCGTTAGCCCCTAGGAAAGCAATGTTGATACCCCCATCTCGAGCTTGGTCCATAGCATCACGCATCGCTGTCGAATAGTATTCGTCATGGCCCAGCGATATGAGGGCCTTGTGCTGGTTCATCAGCTGTGGAGCCCGCTCGTGTAAATCGATGTCAGTCCAATAAGTAACTTCGAGGCCCAATTCTTCAACCAACGAAATCAGCGGCAGCTCAAGCCCAAGAAAATCGCCCGCGCCTTCGCCGTTCACCAGTGGCCGATCAAACGAGACTTCCACCGCTCGAAAAGCCCCAGCCCGGCCCGGGCATTCGTACAGGCTGCAACCGCTCCACGTGTTGTAAGCCTGCCATGTAGTCACAGAATTGATGACAACAAGGGGCGCGTGAGATGTGTCGTCACGGATAGTCAGAGGAACATAGGACTGACCAGAATCCGCCCCCTCTAATTTGAACAGATAAGTGCCAGGAAGCCAGTCTTCATGATTGACCACTAACTCAAAGGAAGGCTTCCAATGAGCCTCACCCATATGGGTCGTGGCGTCCTGAGTAGGCGGGACTTGGGCGATGCCATTCAGTTGAGGTGATGTCCAAACAAGGCGCCCGCGGTGGCCTTGATAAAAACCCATTCGATAGGCTTCTACAACGAAGTTGGGAGCCGGAGTAGACACAAAGAAATTAACTTTGTCACCTGGCGACGCCGACGTGTGGTCGGCGAAGCCTTGAATAGTTCGTTTCAGCGAGTCGAGATTCCAAGCGTCGCTGCCCGGCTTAGCATTTTCTGCCTTGACCCAATCTGGCCCCTGCATAACGTTGGTGGGACCTTGCTTTGAGGCCAAACGCTCAGCCTTGGGTTGGGACGAACTTTGCCTTTGGGTCGCGCCAACTACCGCCACTGCAATCAATAATGTGACAACAACAAGACCGATTTTGCCTGCCGTTGTTCGGAAGATTCTACGCATTGTTCCCCTCGCTGGCTCAAATTAGCACTACCCCAACAACAGCGCGAGTACCTAAGGGCCTGTCGATAAATTACCTGCACCGAAGTCATCCTCCGATGCCCGGTCGATGCCCGGAATCGGCCACTTACTGCGCAGGTTAATCATCGACGGGCCCTAACGCCAACGATCGGCATTAAGCACTCTCAGATGTCGGCGCCAGGCCGATCAGTAAAATCAGTAGCCGGCGCGGCTAATAGCCTTTACAACGTCAATGCGAGCTACGACTCCAACCAACTTGCCGGCGTCATCGACCACAGGGACCGTGTTCTTTGCGTGATCCACCATCACCGTGGCCACATCTTCGACTGTCGACTCGCGGTGTACCGTGTGTGGATTCGTATCCATTGCGTCGCCCACTTTGGCGGCTGCCGCTTTCTTGAATTCCGCTTCAAACTTCTTCATCGTGCCCGGCACCTCAATGTAGGCCCCGAGAAATCCGACATAGGTGGGCTCTGGCAAACGGGCATCCTCAACGATGATGTCTTCATCTGCCAACAGGCCGACCAAATTGCCATCGCCATCGACGACTGGCATAGCACCGACCCGCGCATTAATCATTTTCTTGACCGCATCGGGGATCGACTCATCAGGCCCAAGCGTTTTCACATCGGTCGTCATGACTTCAGAAATTTTCGTGTCTCTAGGCAATTTGGCTGTCTCCAGAATCGAAGCTTTGGGTGACCCGGTCTTTAAGGGCCCAACCGGCACCTGCCAATCTTAATGCAACCTGCCCAGAATGGCTGGAAAGTAGCTTCCGGCAGCTCTAGGCTCAAGTCTTATCGTTCGCGGCGCACTGTGACAGCAAAGTCGGCAAGGTGAGAAACGTTCGGTTTCGTAACGGTGACCTCAACCTCAGCCACCATATCATCGTGGGCTAGGCCCAAATCGGCAATCCCCCCCGCCAATCGCTCGATTAGGCGCGGGTGAGTGTCCTCGGCATAACTCTTGATTGCCTGGGTGAGTGTCCAATAATTCACCGTATCGCCCAGGTCATCACTGCTCTGTGCCCGGGCAGTGTCAACCCAAAGCGTCACATCAATCACAATCTCTTGCGGCGCCTCCCGCTCCTCCTGCCCAACCCCAACAATCCCATCAACCCTCAAATCCCTAATCTCGATTCGGTCCATATCTCCACC
>JBCKKC010000109.1:0-2789 GCA_038904395.1 Acidimicrobiia bacterium
GGTTCGTTCCGGTCATGTTGGCGTGGGAGAAATCGACTGCGATCGCTCCGAGGTCGAGTTTGTATTTTCCCATGTCTACTTGTTGGGTGGTTGTTGAGAGGTCGGCGTTGGTCAGATCAGCGAAACGGAAGGTTGCCGCGGGTTTTGGGATGGTGAAGTCGGGTGTTAGCCGTGTTGGATTTGTCTGGAATTGTTGGCGTTCACGTCCCCACCCCGTCATTGCGAGCGGAGCGAAGCAACCTAGTCCGTGACCTGCGTTTCCGTGAAGTGACTTACGGACTAGATTGCTTCGTCGCCCCAGGGCCGGCTCCTCGCAACCGGGGACACCCCGGTCACCCCGGTCACCCCGGTCACCCCGGTCACCCCGAAGGGCTGCTCACAGCCCTCGGGGTCCGGGGACGTGAATAGTTACTGGGATTGGGTTTCCATTCAGGGGGTCGCGGGCGGAGTGTCGCTACCAGGCCGTTCGTTAGGATGACGGAGGAGCGACCGAGGGGACAGGCTTCGGGATTGCTAGTTGGCCTGCTGGAACAGCTTTCGCTTAACCGATGATTTCGAGGACGCCATTTGCGTCGGTTATGTAGATATTGTTCCTTGTGTCGGGAGTGACTCCGACCGGACTCTTGAGTTGAGCTTGTTTCGCAGGGCCGCCGATACCGTCGAAGCCTTCGGTTCCTGTTCCTGCAATCGTGGTTATGTTCCCTTTGGTGTCGATTTTTCGTATGCGTTCGTTGCGCTTGTCGGCGATGTAAATGTCGCCTAGGTAGATAGCGATCCCTTGCGGGAAATTGAGTTGAGCGTCTGTCGCTGACTGGCCGTCGCCGCTGAAGCCTTGTTTTCCGGTGCCTGCGATTGTGGTGATATTGCCACGATCGATTTTTCGTATGCGGTTGTTGTCCGAGTCGGCGATGTAGATGTTGTTTCGCGCGTCGACTGCTATGCCGCTCGGGTGGTTTAATTGTGCTTTCTCCGCTGACTGGCCGTCGCCGTTGAAGCCGGCTGTTTCGGTTCCGGCGATTGTGATGATGTTGCCTTCCTCGTCGATTTTTCGGATGCGGTTGTTGAATGTGTCGGCGACATAAATGTTTTGGTCGTCGTCGACCGCTATGCCGCTCGGGTGGTTTAATTGTGCTTTCTCCGCTGACTGGCCGTCGCCGTTGAAGCCGGCTGTTTCGGTTCCGGCGATTGTGATGATGTTGCCTTCCTCGTCGATTTTTCGGATGCGATTGTTGTCGGTGTCGGCGATGTACGTGTTGTCGTTGTCCCGGTCTTTGGCTATCCCCATCGGGCGATTAAGGAGTGTTTCTATGGCTGGCTTGCCGTCGCCGTTGAAGCCCTGCGCTCCGGTTCCGGCGATCGTGGTTACACGTCCGGATGTGTCGACTTTGCTTATTTGGTTGCCATGGGTGTAGAAGGCGTTGCCGTGTTGGTCGGTCGCTATACCTTCAGCGTCGCGTCCGGATTCGGCGATTTTGGTGATAGTTCCCGCTGCAGGCGGTGGAGTGCAGGGTGGTGCTGCCGATGGTGGTTGTTCAGCCAGTGATGCTGTCGCATTGAGCATTCCGCCTGTGAGTATTACTTTGCAGAGGACGGGAAGTCTGGTGGTGCCATTCAGTATGCGCTCCTTCACGCTTTTAACGCCATCGAGATTTTCTGGT
Source organism: Acidimicrobiia bacterium (assembly GCA_038904395.1). Classification (GTDB taxonomy): domain Bacteria; phylum Actinomycetota; class Acidimicrobiia; order UBA2766; family UBA2766; genus JBCKKC01. The sequence continues at coordinate 1,659 of JBCKKC010000109.1, forward strand.
CTTCCGTATTTGGCCATGATGAGCGCAGCTACGCCCGAAACCTGCGGCGCTGCCATTGACGTTCCAGTTTTCTCGGCATAGGTGCCACCAGGCATCGTAGATAGGATGCCTGTGCCGGGAGCAGCTAGATCGACACTTGTTGGCCCATAGTTCGATGATCTCTCTAGCCGCTCCCTTTGGTCGAGGTTGGCTACCGATATGATGTTGTCCAAATCGTAGTTGGCAGGGTATCTCGGTATCACATCATTGTTCTCGGCGTGGCCCTTGGCGTCGCCATTACCCGCAGCAGCGACTACGAGAATTCCCGCTTGGCCCGCCTTTTCTATGGCCTCCTTCACTGGGCCGCTTGTCGACTCGTTTCCGAGGGAGGCGTTGATGATGTTCGCCTTGTGCTCGATCGCAAAGTCGATAGCCTTGGCGGTTTGGGATCCAAACGAGCCATTAACCAGAGGCATGATTTTGGTTTTCCAGGCAACTCCAGTAACTCCGATACTGTTGCTTCCCCTTGCTGCGGCAATTCCTGCAACGTGAGTGCCGTGGAAGCCCGAGGGGTAGTGTATGTGGGTTTCGACATCGCGGCTGTTGTCTTCAAAGTTCCATCCGTGTTTCGGGTTCTTCTCTGTGGTCGGCTTTGTCGTGTCATACGTCGGGTTGGTCCAAATATTGTTCGGTTGGGTGGCGTCTGCTTTCGGTTTTTTGGGGTCTTGTTGTTGATAGAAGTCCGGGTGGGTGAGGTCCAAGCCGGTATCGACGACTGCGATGACGACATCATCGGAGCCTTGCGTGATGCCCCACGCTTCTGGTGCGTGCAAATAGTAGTCCGGCTGCAGTGCCCACTGGTCGGAGTATTTCGGATCGTTGGGCTTGATGGGCTCTGCATCAAGATACACCGGTGGATCGAATTCGACCTTTTCCACCAGGGGCCCGTATTTCTTTCGGAGATCTTGGTTGGCATCGTCTTCTGTGGTCGTATCATCTGTGAGGCAGCTATGCCACCGGCCGATTACATGGTCGTGAGAAGCACAGGATTTCGCGAGCATGGCCTCCACCGCTTCAGGGTTGTTTTGTGAAACCTTAATCGTGATGCGATTGGTCGGGATCTGACTAGGATCGCCTGGCGCTGCTGAAAGA
>JBCKKC010000110.1:0-2758 GCA_038904395.1 Acidimicrobiia bacterium
CCACTCTCTTGCCTCATTAGCTGGACGACATTGAGGGGATAGCAAATAAATGCTGAACTACGTAGGGACATATTGGCCGATTTGGCTCATTGCCCTTTTGTGGATTGTAGTCACGATAGGTCCGGCGCTCGGACTCAGGTGGCTGGTAGATCGACGTGGCGTGTTGTCGTCCGAGGACGACAACACGCTGGCAGTCGCCGCCGTCACGGTTGTCGGGGCACTATTCGCTGTCCTGAGCGCATTCGTTCTGGTCGCTCAGTGGGATAACTTCAATGCGGCCAAGGACGAGGCACGCGTTGAAGCCTATCGCCTATTGGAACTGAGGGAGGAGGCGGAAGATTTAGCACCACCGCATGAGGACTTGTTGACTAAGGCAATCGACAATTACGCTCAGAGCGCCATTAAAGAGTTCACCGAGATGAGACTGGGCGTGGCGACATTTACAGATAGTTCTCACGTAAAGGCTGTCTTTGACGAAATCATTGCGCTCGAGAAAGACCCGAGTGCCAATGTGTCTGGCCTGGTGCTAAACCGTTTGGCGGGAATCTTTCAAGAAGTCGACGATTCCCGATCGCGAAGGCTTGGTATTAGCCAAAATACGTTCCCCGACATGCTCGTCCTGGCACTCATCGCCACTGGGTTAGCAACCATTGTAGCTACAGCCATGTTTAGGTCGCCAGATAGGCTCGGCCGATATACACTATCGCTTCTGATTGCATTCATGGTGGGTTCAACGTTGTTCCTGATAACACTGATGGACAATCCGTATTCCGGCATCATAAGGGTTTCGCCAGACATATTCCTCAGAATCCTCCACCTGCATTAGGGCAAGCTAGCCCAGACAAGGAACTCGCATAGCTTCGTATGGTGCTTCCTTGCCGGTCCAGACTTCGAACTGGAGCTCGGCCTGGCGCAGTAGAAAGCCCAAGCCGTTGTGAGTTTGCGCACCTGAGTCGGCGGCAGCCTCCATTAGCGGCGTTACCTCCGGCACGTAGGTTAGATCGATCAGCGTTTGGCCTTGTCGAAAAATATTGTCGCCTCGATCGGGCCAGTCAAAAGCGGCCGGAACGCATGAGATTATCAGGTCACATTCCGCAAGCTCGGTCCATTCGCAGCTAGAACCAACGCCAATCTGTTTCGCTAGGTCACGAGCCTTCTCCGGGGTGCGATTCCAGATGTACAAGTCGGCGACTTCCGTCTTGGCGGTGCTGGAGAGATGTTTGATTGCCCACGCAATGGCGGCTGCGGCTCCGCCGGCCCCAATCATCCCGACCTTCTTGCCTTGGATGGCATAACCAAGGTCTTGACTGAGATAAGTTGCAAATCCGGGGCCATCCGTGTTGTCTCCCCGCCAGCCATCCGGAGTTCTAATCAGCGTGTTGATCGCACCAATTTCTGTCGCTGCCGGCGACAATGATTCGCATATATCCATGGCAACAACCTTGTGCGGCATCGTCACAGAGAGCCCCCTCACGTCACCTTCTGCCCAAAGTGCCCTGAGCTCAGCGTGCACACCTTCAACGCCATTGTCGGGAGAGATCGGAAAAGCCGAATATGCCCAGTCGAGATTGAGGGCCCGATAGGCGGCATTGTGAATCTGGGGTGACAGTGACGAATCGTTATCGGGCCACCGAACAAGACCAGTGCGGGTTGTCATGCCAATGGAACAAATTCGTGGTCGATGGCCTCAGCAACATCGGCGTTGGTCACTTCATGCCGGCTGAACTGGACCCCAGCGGCCAAGGCGGGATCGGCTTGCGCGGCCTCAAGCAAACCGTGATCGGCGATCTGCATGATGTAGGGCAAGGTTGCATTGGTGAGAGCCAGAGTGGCAGTTAGAGGCACAGCGGCCGGGATATTTGCCACTCCGTAGTGCAGGACTCCATCAACACTGAAAATCGGCTCGGCGTGGCTGGTCTCATGCGACGTTTCGATACACCCACCCTGATCGATAGAAAGGTCCATCACGACCGACCCGGGCAACATTGTTTTGATCATCTCGTGAGTCACGACAACCGGAGCCTTCCGGCCGGGCCGTAAGACAGCGCCAATAACAAGATCGGCATTGCGGACAACTTCGGCGATCGTGTAGGCGTTCGCAGTGAGTGTGTTGACGTTGCCGGGCAAGTGATTTTCGATGGCTTGGAGTCGGTGCAGATTCAAATCAAGAACGGTTACGTCGCCGCCCATGCCGGCTGCAACCCGAGCCGCGCTCGTGCCACCAACACCTGCCCCAATAACAACAACCCTGGCCGGCAGCACTCCGGTTACCCCGCCGAGAAGAACTCCCCGCCCGCCTTGCTCATACTCGAGGCAATGCGCCCCAGCCTGGACCGCGATGCGCCCGGCAACATCACTCATCGGGGTCAGCAACGGTAAAGTACCATCAGCAAGGGTGACCGTCTCGTAGCCAATTCCAGTTGCACCCGAGCGCAACAATCCCTCTGCGATATCTGGATAGGCAGCCACATGCAAGAACGTAAACAAGATTTGGTTAGAGCGCAGAAGAGACAGTTCTTTGTCGGTCGGTTCCTTCACCTTACAAACAAGATCCGCTTGCTCATACACATCGACAGGTGAATCAACGATCGTGGCGCCCTGTGCGGCAAAATCATCGTCATAGAAATGCGAGTTGTCGCCAGCTGACGATTCAATGACAACCGAATGGCCATGTTTGACGAGCTCGAATGTGGCAGCCGGGCTGAGTGCTACTCGACTCTCACCGATCTTGGTCTCTTTGGGTACGCCGATGATCATG
>JBCKKC010000111.1:0-2730 GCA_038904395.1 Acidimicrobiia bacterium
TAAGTTCATTCCTGAAGCTCTCGTCGGCAATTCCTCGTTCCATGAGAGAACTCATCGATTCAACATCAGTGGGATCAAAACGGTGTTGCGCATTCAACACAATCTCGGGCATAGAACTAGTGTCGGAACATATCACTCGTGCGCCACACTCAATCGCTTCAGCAATAGGGAGACCGAAACCTTCATAAAGCGAAGGGAACACGAAAAGCTCTGACGTTTGGTAAAGCCCAAGAAGGATGCTGTCTGGCACAGGCCCCAGCAAGCAAAGATCCTTTTCAATCCCACGTTTGGTAGCAAGCTCTGTAAGTTGCTGGCGCAATGCACTATCAACACCAGACACAACTAGTTGGTGTTGCTTACGTATGCTCGGGTCCAATAGAGAATACGCCTCGACACACCGCCGAGTATTTTTGTGATAGTCACCTGACCCCACACAAAAGATAAACCCGTCTCGCAGTTCAGGGAGCTGCGACTTGACGACTTGGAATGTGGGCATTCGCTGTGGTGCAGGGCAGAATCGGCCTGATACGCCAGCTCCAATAACGACAACTCTGTTGGGATCGAGGCCGAGGACTTCGATTCCGTCACGTCGTGTTGATTCCGAAATCGCCAGGCCGAGGTCGAATTTTGGTTTCGGATGACTATTTCGCTGATTGCATTATCGACCAGCGAAACGGCGGCGATGCCCTGGGGATATGTGAGCGGCTCATTGAGGTCGCCAAAGAGGTGATTGTCTTCTCGAGCCGAGCTTGCGATGCGGGCCGTCTAATCTCTCCGCTAAACGCTGGCAAGATCACTCTGTTGCCCCAGCCCATTTAGTGGCCCAGCTATGATGCGAACGTTGCGACCCACTCGGACGCGCTCTTAGGTTTGAACACGGAATTGTCGCCGCGAGTGTGGCCCATCGTCGCTGAGGCTTCCGCCGAATAGTTGTGGCCCGGATAGAGAACAGTATCATCGGGGATCTTTGCCAGGCGTTGTATGAGACTTTCGTACAGTTCCTCAGGGTTGCCGCCCGGCAAGTCTGTGCGCCCACACCCCTCCAAGAACAGCGTGTCGCCTGATAAAAGCTTGCCCTCGACTAGGAAACACTGGCTGCCCGGAGTATGCCCGGGCGTGTGGATGAGACTGATATCGATGCCGCCAACCGAAACGGTGTCACCGCTAGTGTGCAAAACAAGCTCCTTGCCGGCCTTAGTGCCAGTCACGAACTCCACCCAAGGCGCCTCATCTTGTTGGATATGAATGGGCACATCGGTCTTGGCGAGAATTTCTTGGATGCCCTGCACGTGGTGTCCCATCAGATCGCCACCAACATGATCGGGGTGATAATGCGTCGCCAACACTCCCGTGAGGCGCATCTCGTCCGTGGCTAGGACCTCGAACAGGTCATCAATCGCGTAAGTCGGGTCGATCGCAATAGCTTCCCCCGACTCCCTGTCGCCCACGATGTACAGGTAGTTAGCCATTTGTTGAGCGAACGGATCATCCTTCGCAAAGTCTTTACCAGCCAGCAATTGGCGAAAATAGAGCCGATCGGTGTTGGATGCGCTCTGGGCTGGCTGTGTCATTTCGCCTCAATTTTTTCGGGGTGACCGGGGTGGCGTTCCTTCGGAGTGACCGGCTGTGGCCTGATGCCGTTGGGCAATGTTACGGGGGTTCGGCAACTTGCTCCGGGAATCTTTGCGGAGACAGCTTCCGCTTACGGGATTCCTTATTGTTGTTGAAGCCGATGATCACAGCCGCAAGAACGATAGCGCTGCCTCCGATTACGGTACACACAGTCAGAGGCTCATCAAGAAATATCCAGGCCAACATTACCGACGAGAAAGCATCCAAAGTCATAATGATCGCAGTGTCGCTGGCATCCATCACACGCAAAGCAACAAAAGTAAAGATAAAGGCAGCCGCAGACGAAAGGGCAAGACCGGTGATCGCAGGCAGATGCGGAATAGGATTCTCGAGCCCACCAAAAGCGAGACCACGCAAAATGTTTGTTGTTCCTGCGGCCAGCGAAACCCACGCAGCGCAAGTCGCAGGATCAGACTTGGTCATCACCCGTTCAGACAAGACCAGATAAAAGGCAAAAAGAGTTGCGGCACACAGCGCAAAACCGATCCCCAAAGGTGAAATAGTCACACACTCACCGACAATGATCACCAGCGCCGCACCACTGATCGACAACCCGAGAGCAACCAAATTGGGTGTGCTAGGACGCTTGCGAGTCAGAGGGATCGAAATCAACATGACAATCGTCGGATATGCATAAAACAAGAGAGTAACCGCAGCCGCGCTGCCACGTTCGAGCCCAAGATAGAAAAAGAAGGACTCGACCGAATAGAGCACTCCCCCCAAGAGGAATACGATTAATCTTTCGCCTTTAGCCGGGAAAATCGGTCGCTTCAAAGCCACAACGAGAGCCATAGTCATCACACCCGCAATAAGAAACCTAAGTCCCAAAGCAGTAGCGGCACCGACCCCAGCAATAGTGAGAAGCCGGCTGAAAATGACTGTTACCCCGAATGACAAAGCTCCAACGATCGCACTTGCCGGTCCGATGAACTGAGACAAGGCCGCCCGACGAGATTGAATGTAGGTGGTCACCCTGACCAATGTAGTTTTTCAACCTTTGCATTTGCTGAGAGACTCGCAATAAGTTGAACCTTTCTGCTACAGGGCTGAAGGGTGCCTTGGGCTTGTGTGTGTTTGGCCTTGGGGGTTGAGGTAGGT
>JBCKKC010000112.1:0-2705 GCA_038904395.1 Acidimicrobiia bacterium
TTGCTTCGCTCCGCTCGCAATGACGAAGGGGGGCTGGATGGTTAGAATCAGCGCAGTCGAGTGACATAGCTAGCCGATGTTCTGGGTGTGGGCCGATTCTTCGTCGAAGGTGTTGCCCTCGGCTGGAATCGGATTGGCCCGCAAAATCCGGGCCATGTGCACCAAGTTGTGCGCCATCCAACGGGTAGTGCGTTGCGTATAGGCGTGATCTTGGCCGTCCTCGATATAGGAAGGACCAGGGCCGGCGACTCCGACCCAGTAGGTGTCGGCATTGGGCGGGATCGTGCAGCCCAAGTGTGACATGTTAAACAGGGTCGATTCTCCGCAGCTGTGCGCGCCGTCTTCGTTGCCAGTCACGACAACGCCAGCGACCTTGTTGTAGAGCGGATACTGGCCCTTGTCATTGCGCTCGTTGTAAGTGCCATCGAGACGCTCGATTACCAGCTGGGCGATGCTTGAGCGGTGGCCGAACCAGATCGGCATGCCCATCACAATGATCTGAGAGGCCTTGATTTTCCTCAGGATTTGAGGCCATTCGTCGCCATTGCCCTCGTCGCTGGTCACGCCATAGCTGATGTTGTAGTCGGCAACCCGGACCAGTTCGCTCTTGACATCCATGCTGTCAAACCAACCGACGACCTTTTTCATCAGGACTTCAGTGTTGGAAACTTCAGGTGACTTCTTCAGTGTGCAGTTGAGCAATATGGCCCGCATGGCGATTAGGTCCTCTCAAACGTCGATCCGGCGCACGATCAGTGGGATGGTCCCCATTCTCGCTGCCTGCCCACCGCTAGGTCAACTTGACGACGACGTGACCATTCACGGTCCCCACTCCGTCATTGCGAGCCCTGGGCTTTGACAGGGCGTGGCAATCCAGACTTTAAATATTCTGCGAGCGCAGCGAGCAGGACTTTATCAGCATGTTCGATCTATTTTGAATTGCTCGCTGCGCTCGCAAGACAGTAATGCCTGGATTGTCACGCTTTGCTCGCAATGACGTGTGGGCAGCCGCATCGATGTATGATCCCACCGACGGATGTTCGAGATGGGAGTCATGTGACTGGTCCTTTAGCGGGTCTCAGGGTGGTTGAAATTGCCAGCATTGGCCCCGGGCCATTTTGTGCCATGTTGCTCTCTGATATGGGTGCCGAAGTGATCCGGGTAGATAAGGCTACGGCTGTGGTCGCTGGGGCTGATCCGGCCAATCCGCCGAAAGATATCTTGAATCGAGGTCGCCGATCGCTTGCAGTCGATCTGAAGAGCCCGGGAGGTGTCGAGGTCGTCCTAGAACTGGCCTCGAAGGCAGATGCACTAATCGAAGGATTTCGTCCCGGAGTGATGGAACGGCTAGGGCTTGGGCCGCAGGAGTGCCGGGAACGCAATCCCAAGCTGGTGTATGGCCGCATGACGGGCTGGGGCCAAACGGGTCCGTTGGCCAGCGCCGCAGGTCACGACATCAACTTCGTCGCCCTCTCGGGTGCGCTCGAGCCGATCGGGCGGCGTGGCCAGCCCCCGACAATCCCGCTCAATTTGGTGGGTGACTTCGGTGGTGGCGGGCTCATGCTGGCCTTTGGCATTGTTTGCGCTCTTTTGGAAGCGGCCAATTCGGGACAGGGCCAAGTTGTCGACGCGGCCATGGTTGAGGGCGCCGCCTACTTGACATCAATGGTTCACTCGTTCCGGGCGATGGGCATGTGGAATGACGAACGTGGCACAAACCTGATCGATGGCGGCGCTCCCTTTTACGATGTCTATGAGTGTGCCGACGGGAAGTATGTTTCGATTGGGCCGATCGAGCCTCAGTTCTACGCTCTCTTTCTCGAAGCCGTTGGCCTTGACGAGCAAGATCTTGGCGCACAATACGACAAGTCACGCTGGCCCATGGCCAAAGAGAGAATCGCTGCCGCCTTCAAGGCCAAACCACGTGATGAATGGCAGGCCGTGATGGAAGGCACTGACATCTGTTTCGCTCCCGTGCTGAGCCTGTCCGAGGCACCCAATCATCCGCACAATAAGGCTCGTGAGGCCTTCGTCGAAATGAACGGAGTGGTCCAGCCGTCGCCTTCGCCACGTTTCAGCCGCACTCCGCCTCAAATTGCTAGTCCCCCTGCTTACCCCGGCCAACACACCCGAGAGGTCCTGGCGGACTGGGGATTCAGTCCAGAAGAAATCGAGACCTACCTAACGACTGGGGCGATAGCCCAGGCTTAGCGCTGCTCTCGAGTGAGAGCGCCAGAGAACCTCCCGGCGTCGGCGTAGCGCATCTGCGACGGTGTTTGATAGACTGTGCCTATGGACACGCAAAACAGAATCCCCCAGCGCGAATTACGAAATAACAGTGGCAAAATACTGCGTGATGTTGAGCGGGGGAAACGATATGTTGTGACCGTCGATGGCCGTCCTGTGGCGATGCTCAGTCCGTACAAGCGAAACCAATGGGTGAGCAAGAGCGAAGTTATCCGCAACCTATGCACATCTGTCGATGCAACTAGCTTCATGGATGACATAAAGTCCCTTGAGGACAGGCTTGACCCGGAATACGACCCGTGGAAGAAATAGTGAGAGGTCTGTTAGATACCTCCGTTATTGTGCGTCTACCCGACCCAAGTCTCGAAGCGCTCTTGCCAGACGAATGTGCCATATCGTTGTTTACGACGGCTGAGTTGCACGTTGGGATTTTGGCAGCCAGCGATGCAGAACGGGCG
>JBCKKC010000113.1:0-2693 GCA_038904395.1 Acidimicrobiia bacterium
GGATGTGACTTGGTCCGATCACATGAACGGAATAGACTCAACGCATGCGTGTGATTGGTAGGGTTGGTGCGGCAATATTCTGTGTGCTTCTTTTGGCCGCGTGTACAACAACGATTCGGGGCTCAGGGCAAATCCTCGAAAGAGATATCCAGGTTAAGCCATTTCACAAACTTGTGGTTAACGCTGACTACGAAGTGACGATCAAACCTGGCTCAAAGCCAAGCTTGCACTTCAAATTTGATAACAACCTGGCCGACGCTATCGATATCGACGAAACCGACGGCACCCTAATTCTGAAGCTCGACTCTGGCATCAACGTCGAGGGCGCCAGCCTCCAAGCCATTGTAGAGACTCCGACTTTGACTGGGCTCGAGCTGAATAGCAACGCCAGCGTTACCATCGATAGCCCCCTTCAGAGTCCGAAATTGGATATCGATGTCAACGGAGGCGGGCGTGTCAGTGGACCGATCAGCGTCACGACCCTGGGTGTGTCAACAACAGGATCGCCACAGATCGAACTGACTGGAACAGCCCAAACGGCCAACATTGATGCGATCGGATCTGGTGACTTCAAACTGAGCGGACTGGCGATAGAAGCCCTCGCCATCAATCTCAGTGGTAGCGTCAGTGCAGCCGTGAACGTGACTCAGGCCATGTCTGTTTCCATAAAAGGCACATCTGATCTCACTTACTCTGGCTCCCCCCAAATCACGTCGCAGTCCATCGTCGGTTCCGCCAAGCTGACCAAGTCCGGCTGACCTGACGACGGCCGGTTGGCTGTCCCCCTCATTGGGCGTTACCCATCTATGGGAAAAAGGGCTATGCTTGAGGAATGAGCGGACAACTGGTTGAAGTCGATGAGCGCCGGCGTGTAACGCTAGGCAAGATCGGCAATAGAGAACATATTCGATACCTAGCGACGGAACAAGCTGACGGAACGATCATCTTGACGCCGGCAGTTGTAATGAGCGAGGCCGAAGCTCGATTCCTGGCCAATCCAGAACTAGTGGCCATGGTTGCAGAAAATAGAGAACATCCCGAGAGGCGCACCCGACGGAGCAAGGGCTGATCTCGAGGATGATCCAAGTCTGGTTACATCCCCAACCTGAAGTGCATCTTGCCAAACTCGCTACTGATCCTGCCAAGCGTCGTCTTCTTGCTGAACTTAATGCCAAGTTGGACCAACTCGAAACTGATCCTGGTCATTGGAGTGTCAGAAGCCATCGATTCCAAGAACCAAAACTTTGGTATATCCCCGTAGTTGTTGGCCCCGATGAATACGCGATCCTCTGGGAGCCGTTTCAGGACGATGACGATAGGATTGACGTTCACTAAGATTCGCCAGGAAGCCCCCGGATTTATCCGTGGGGGGGAATGGCGTGAACGGCCTTGGCCGTTATCTTTCTGGTCTCTGGTTTGATATTTTGGATTGTTATATGGGCGTGTGCTGTATATTGTTCCGATGGTTGCTGGAACGAAGTATAAGTCGCATAAGAATGTTGTGTACTCGTGTAAGTACCATGTGATCTGGTGTCCGAAGTATCGTCGTAGGGTGCTTTTTGGTCGTGTTGATGATCGTCTTGAAGTGATTGTTAGAGAGGTGTGTGCGGAGCGGGGGGCGGAGGTGATCGAGTTGGAGGTGATGCCTGATCATGTGCATCTTTTGGTTGAGGTGGATCCTCAGTTCGGTATACATCGGCTGGTTAGGTTGATCAAGGGACGGTCATCTCGTCTGTTGCGGCAGGAGTTCCCTGCGTTGAAGTCTCGATTGCCGACGTTATGGACCAATAGTTACTTCGTTTCAACGGTCGGCGGCGCTCCGCTTGCTGTGATCAAGAAGTATGTCGAGAACCAGAAAAATGTTTGACTCGAACACTTGTTTTGTTGTTGGGGCTGTGGTTTAATGTGGCTCTTATGGCGAAGCGTTCGAAGACCCCGAGTTTTATAGCAGAGTTCCCTTTGAGGGTGACTCCCGCTGATGAGTGTATGTTGTCGGTCTGTTTTGAGGGGGCTCGCCGTATTTATAATGCTTGTTTGGGTGAGGCGGAGCGGCGGCGGCGCTTGTTGGTGGAATCAAAGGCGTATCAGGCAGCCCGGAAGATGCCGCGCAAAACTTCGAAAGAGATCAGAGCCCGCTCTGGGGCGTTCCAGGCTGCCAAAGAAGCGGTGGGCTATGACGAATATGCGTTGCACAGTTGGGTAGTGAAGCCCAAGCATTCTTGGGTGGGTAACAATCTTGATATCAACACCGTCCAAAAACTAGCGACAAGAGCCTTCAAAGCATCTGAGAGGGTCCTGTTCGCCAAAGCCCATAAGGTGCGTTTCAAAGGACTAAACCAAATGGATAGCGTTGAGGGCAAGACGAACTCGTCAGGGATCCGTTGGAGAGGCGACGGAACCGCGGAAGATCTGTTTCGGGTTGAGTGGTCAAAACTTGTTTTGGCGGCGATTGTTGATGGGGATGATCTTGTTCTATGCCATGGTTTGAATTCGAGGGTAAAGTTTGTGCGTTTGGTGCGCCGCAAGATTAATGGCCGTATCCGTTGGTATTGTCAGCTGGTTTGTGAGGGTCTGGCTTATGTGAAAGAGAAGAATCTCTCTAAGCCGGGGGTGGTCGGTATAGACATCGGTCCATCAACGATTGCTTTTGTGGCAGTTGATAGTGCTGAGGCTGGTTTGGAGCGGTTCTGTAA
>JBCKKC010000114.1:0-2514 GCA_038904395.1 Acidimicrobiia bacterium
GAGTGCGCAGCTATGAGCGTTCCCCGAAGCTACGGCCATGATATTGGTGAGGTAGCCGTTGCCTGTAGGGCCGAGGACTTGTGTTGGTGTTGGGCTGTTAGTTGTTGTGTTGTTGCCGAGTTGGCCATGGTTGTTCATTCCCCAGCAGTAGACGTGGCCGGTGGTGTTGAGCGCACAAGTGTGAGCGAAACCTGCAGCGATGGGTTGTTGGGGCATGTAGGTGGCGCCTGTTAGATTCGCGTTAGTGAGCTTGCTGGCGTCTACTCCGTACAGTCTGGCCCAGTTCATGTTGGTGTTTGCGAGGTCGGTGTTTGTCATCTTGGCGTGTGAGAAGTCAATGCCGATAGCGCCTAGCAGAAATTTGTTTCCGTACAGTTGAAGCTCGTGGTGGATATTGGATGACAGGTCTGCATTGGTGAGGTTAGCGAATTTAAAGGATGCAGTTGCATAAGTTAGCAGATCATTGAACTCGGGTATTGGCCGTTGGGGGATTGGGCCATTGGCGGTATAGCTAAGGGCTGTGTCGGCGAGTTTGGCGTTTGTTAGGTCGGCATGGTCGAATTGTGCACCCCGAGCGTCAGATTCAGTGATAATCGCGTGTTTGAGATTGGCGTGGTGGAAGCTTGCCTGGTGCAGATAGCTTCGATGGACCACAACGTTTTCAAGTGTCGCGTCTTGGAGTTGTGCATGACAGAAGCCAGAACGGCTGAATCTGCTGTTCGCCAAGTTCGCTCCATCTAGATTCGCCCCATCCAGGATGATCCCTCCCCGAGAGGCATCAATACGTTTGAGGGAAGCCCCTGCTAGATCAGCATTCTCCATTTGTACCGCTATACCCGGATCGGCCAGATCAGCAGAGTCTGAATTGGCAGTAGCCAGGGCTGACCCACCCGACACAGCCTCAGCTTCGCCTAATGAGCCATGACCAGCACCGGAGTCAGTCTCGCGGGCTTGTTTCTCGGTCAAAGTCCTAATATCGTCAAGCTTCACGCGTGGCATCTTCGCCCGTCTGAAGACCACATCGCGAAATTGCGATCCGGAGAGATCAGCCCCGCTAAGGTCAGAGGCCATTTGGAGGTTCGACAGTTCCACATTCACAAATGTGGAGTCATGAAGATCAGCGTTGGAGAAATCAATCCCCGAAAGATGAGTTTCCTCACCGTAAGTCCCAAACTTGGTATTCGGACAGACAGTCCGCCCGCTCGTACCCTTGTATATGCATGGCGGCCATGTGTTCTGGATCGCCTCACCTACCGCTGGAACATCAGAGCCAACAGCCCAATCCAACGGTGCAGCCTGCGCACCGATCGGGCAGGCAAGACCACCAGCAAGCAAAAACCCTAAAAATACCCTCAATAGACGCATAGAAACGAACCTTCCCTATCCCGCTCGCAAGCCATCACAACCGAGCTGATTGAGCCTGCAAGGGGGCAACAACAAAACGAATATCCAACAACCCTAAACAACGAACCTAAGAAGCACATGAGAAACAAAGAGTGCCTTGTGCCTCCAGTGCATCTCGGCCGGGGAAGCGGGTCGGGGCGTGGACGCGTGATTCCGGCCTCGTCATTCGTGCAACTGCACCCTGGGGTCAGATATTCCTAAGGTGTTGTGCCCGGGATCACGCCCAGCATGTTCGCCCTGTGCCAAAGCCCAGGGCTCGCAATGATGGAAAGGGCTGGTAGCGCGGCCTCGAGATCGTGGGGACGTGAATAGATAGAGCGCCTCATAGGCCTCCGCCTCGAAACATATAACGACACGTCCCACTTAGAAGCCGCCCCTCGCCACACCGCCCTCGACAGCTATTCAAGTGGTGGTTCCGCCCTGTATCGAGTGGGAGTGGGTCAGCGTCAGCGCCGTCAATCCAAATCGTCCTGTAGCAGAGGATGCTTGTCTGGGCTCGGGCTAACGTCTTTATGGGAGCCATGGCGCGCAGCTGAACTTAGGTTGGCTATGCTGTCGCTACTTGAAGAGCCGACACTCTTTACTTCTACGGGGGCACTGCTGTCGGCTTTGGTTCCGTTTCCGAGCTGGCCACTGTCGTTGGCGCCCCAGCAGTAGGTGTGGCCGCTGGTGGCTAGAGCGCAAGTGTGTCTGTTGCCTGTGCTGATAGCTGCGACATTGTCAAGGGTGCCGCTGCCGCCAACACCTTTTATTTGCACGGGCGTAATACCGTGGGTGTTTGCTCCGGTGCCAAGTTGGCCACGATCGTTGAGTCCCCAGCAGTAGGTGCGGCCGCTGGTGTTGAGCGCACACGAATGGCTCAAGCCTGTGCTGATAGCTACGACATTGTCAAGGATGCCGCTGCCGCCAACACCTACCACTTGCACGGGCGTATTACTGTAGGTGTTTGCACTCTGGGTGTTTGTTCCGTCTCCGAGCTGGCCATGAAGGTTGTTGCCCCAGCATCGGACGTCGCCCCTGTTGGCTAGAATGCAAGTGTGCTGTCCCGAGGCTGCAACTGACTGGTAGGCCATGTAGGTGACGCCGGCGGGGTTTGCCCCCTTGAGGGTC
>JBCKKC010000115.1:0-2464 GCA_038904395.1 Acidimicrobiia bacterium
GATTACATTCGCAGCCTTTCGTGTCGCCTCCGCCTGTCGGAGCGCCTCTGCCTGACTGATTGCTTGCGACCACAGAGCGGCAACCCTCGGATGGACCCTCGCTGCCTGGGCTCGTTGTTGCCCACTAGTCGGCCGCTTAGCATCTTTGTTTCGCCGAGATCGGATCGCTTCGAGCTGCGCCTTGAGATCTACTCTTTCTTGTTCTATCTCAGCAGCCACATCCCGCTCTTCAGCGTCTTTTTGAGCCAATTCAGCCTTAAGATCGCGAAGCTTCGCCGGGTCAGGCAAAGTGAAAAATCCGTCCAAAGTGGAGTTTCCGTTGCCAGCCACCGTTGTGATGTCACCCCCGGGGCTGATGCTCCTGATGCGTTGACTCCTGTCGTCAGCAACGTAGATAGTGCCCGTTTCGCGATCTACGGCCAGCGCTGACGGCTCGTTGAATGTTGCCCCCGTTGCCTGCAAACCGTCGCCACCGTCGGTTGCGAAGTCGGTCGTCTGATCGCCATTGCCAGCAGTCGTCCGGATGCCCCACCCATGCGCCCTTTGAGCGGCATAATCAAATGCAGAACCTGCGCCGTCACTTGCGCTGGAGGGACCGGCCAGGGCGGGAACTGCCATCCCAGAGACTCCTGCAGCGACTAGAACCCAGACAATGACATTCTTGGCAAGGGCGCCAAATCGGCGATAGCTGGAACATCCGCGACCCTCGTGACGACGATTGAACTTCATGGTGAAATCACTGCTCATTTCGTTGCGAGTAACTGTCTTTAGACAGAGTGCATTACCTTCTCGGGAGTCAGAATTGGTAGCGACTTCCCGTGACCAGGCGTTTCAGGATATTCGCATTAGTCGTCAGGAAATCGAAAAGATGAGCGGCGTCGTGAAACACGTCGCAGTGTGAATGTGCAACCTTCGATGGACCACCAGACGCTAAATGAATAGGGCCGGCTTCAATTGCTCTGGCCTTTAAGCAAGGCCACACCAAGCGGGGGGATAGTCATCGAAATCGAGTGCGACCGGCCGTGCATTGGGTATCGTTGCGACTTGATCGGGCCATCATTGACTTGGCCTGAGCCACCAAATTCGCTGGCATCGCTGTTAGCGATCTCTTGCCACATGCCGCCGCTGGGAACGCCGATCCGGTAGCCCTCGTGCGTCACCGGCGTGAAGTTACAGACAACAAGGATCGTGTCATTCGTGGTCGCTCCCCGTCGCAAAAAGCACAGAATGCTATTACGCCCATCGCTTGCGTCGATCCACTCGAATCCGGCCGGATCACAGTCGTTCACATGGAGAGCGGGCTCGCTCGCGTATAGCTCGTTGAGTGTCTTCACCCAATGTTGGATGGCGCTGTGGCGCTCATACTGGAGCAAATGAAAGTCCACTGCGCCTTCATGATTCCACTCGTCCCATTGGCCAATCTCGCCGCCCATGAAGAGGAGCTTCTTGCCGGGCATGCCATACATGTACCCGTGCAGCAGGCGCAAGTTGGCGAATTTCTGCCAATCGTCGCCAGGCATTTTCGACAAGAGTGCGGCCTTGCCGTGAGTCACTTCGTCGTGCGAAAGCGACAAAACAAAATTCTCCGTGAAAGCGTAGATCATCCGGAACGTGAGTTCACTCTGGTGATAGCTGCGATGGATCGGATCCTTGGCGATGTAATCCAACGTGTCGTGCATCCAGCCCATATCCCACTTGAAACCGAAACCAAGCCCGCCGTGATCAACAGGGCCAGACACCATCGGGAAAGATGTTGACTCCTCGGCCATCATCATCACGTCCGGGTGGCGTCGATACACCTCAGTATTGAGGCGCTTCAAGAAGTCAATCGCCTCTAGGTTCTCACGTCCGCCAAACTGATTCGAGATCCATTCGCCCTCATTACGTGAATAGTCACGGTAAAGCATGGATGCCACGCCATCAACACGCAAGCCGTCAACGTGATATTTGTCAAACCAAAAGGTGGCACTCGAGATGAGAAAGCTAGTCACCTCGTTGCGGCCATAGTTGAAGATGAAGCTCTTCCAGTCCGGGTGGTAGCCCTCACGGGGGTCCGCATGCTCGTAAAGGTGAGTGCCATCGAAGTAGCCAAGACCGTGCTCATCACAAGGGAAGTGCGACGGGACCCAATCGAGAATGACACCGATCCCCTCTTGGTGCAAGTGATCGATCATCCACATGAGGTCTTGGGGTGAGCCATAACGGCTCGTTGGAGCGAAATATCCGGTGGTTTGGTAGCCCCACGATCCATAAAACGGATGCTCAGTGAGGGGCATGAACTGGATGTGACTGTAGCCGAGTTCCTTGGCGTAAGCGGCCAGCTGCGGCCCGGCCTCACGATAGGTGAGACTGCGATTGCCTTCCTCAGGAACTCGCCGCCACGAACCCAAGTGCACCTCGTAGACGCTGATGGGCGCGTGGATGTTGTGACGATCGCCCCGCTTGAGCATCCAGTCACGGTCAC
>JBCKKC010000116.1:0-2357 GCA_038904395.1 Acidimicrobiia bacterium
GTCTTAGCCGTACCGGGGTTCCCTTGGGCAAGTACCGCACACGGCACAAATGCACTGCTGGCCGATGGGGCCGAGATCTGTCGCGATCCAATGGACGTTGTCGCTGCCTTAGCGTTGACGTGCCCTAAGCCGACCAAGAAAGGACAGATGCAATTGGGCGCAGCGGATGCGACACCCTCTGCGAGCAGTATGGGGCTGTCTGAGGACGATTTAGCTGTCCTGGGCAAGCTCGAATACGTGACATTAGACATCGGCTGGCTGGTGCGACGGTGCGGATTGACCACTGATCGCTTCTTGGGGTGTCTGGGCCGACTTGAGCTGGCGGGCCTCGTAAAAATGCCGACGCCAAGCACAGTGATCCGAGTCGCCCCCGGCTCCCGCTAACCTATGTCCTATCCGCGGGGTTCGTGAACGTACAGATGGGGGAGCGTCGTGGAGTCAAACGTAACAGTAGAGGGCGAAGAGGGCATCAGCGAGCTTGACATGCTCATTGAGCGGTATTTGTCCTTTTTGGCGTTGGAGAGGCGTTTCTCGGCCCATACGATTGCTGCCTACCGCCATGACCTTGCTGACTTCTCAATTCGATGCCAGCGTGCTCAATTGTTCTTGCCTCAAGACATAGACCGGCGTTTCTTGCGGTCGTATCTGGCAAGTTTGCGAACTCTTGGCTTTTCGCGTTCGTCGATATCGCGCAAAGCTGCCAGCTTGAGGTCGTTTTTCCGTTACTTGCATCGATTACATATCCTCCCCGTCGATCCGGCCTCGACATTGAGGGCGCCGCAGGTCGATCACAGGTTGCCCAGGGTTCCTTCTCAGGCGGTAGTCACAGAGATGTTCAGCGCTTTTGGTCCTGATGCGCTGGGCATGCGCGATCAAGCGTTGATGGCGCTGCTGTATGACGCTGGGTTGCGAGTGTCAGAAGTCGCCAGCTTGAATGTTGAGGATTTGAGTTCGGGGATTGATTGGCTATCTGTGTGGGGAAAAGGCGGAAAAGCCCGTCGAGTGCCAATTGGTGAACATTTGCGCAAAGCGCTTGATGAGTATGCAAACGTGGCTCGTTCAGAGTTGTTGCAGTCGGTTGGGGAGGCGCTCCAAGCCAGGGGCGGACAAATTTCCGCGGAGATCGACGCGGACAGTAAAAACCAGGCAGTGGCACTCTTTTTCAACATGAACGGCAACCGCATGACGAGCCGAGACATACGACGAATGGTGCGAAAGCACGGAATTTACTCCCCACACGACTTCCGTCACGCCTGCGCAACACACATGCTCGAGCGGGGCGCTGACATCCGTTCGGTCCAAGAGCTGCTCGGACACGCTTCGTTGGCCACCACACAGACGTATACTCACGTTACGGGCGAAATACTCCGTCGAGCTCACAATGCGTCGCATCCGCGCGCATGACTGTTTCGAACAGCAGGGATTGCTGTGAACGAAGTAGAAGAGACACATGATCTCTGGCAAGACTATAAGGAGTCGGGAGGGGCTAAACACACGCGGGATCGTCTCATTGTGCACTACTCGCCCCTCGTCAAATACGTGGCTGGTCGAGTGGCTGTGGGGTTGCCTTCAAATGTGGAGCAAGCCGACCTGATCAGCTATGGCATGTTCGGACTCATCGACGCGATCGAAAAGTTCGACCTCGATCGTGGGATCAAATTTGAGACATACGCCATCAGTCGTATACGTGGAGCCATCATCGACGAGCTGCGGTCGTTCGATTGGGTGCCGCGCAGTGTGAGATCAAAGGCACGGAAGGTCGAAGAGGCCTATCGGACGCTTGAGAACAAGCTTGGCAGAATACCCAGCGATGCTGAAGTAGCACGTGAGATGGAACTCAGCCTCACCGATTTCTATAAGATTTTCAACCAGATTTCATTCGTTGGCTTGGTTGCTCTTGATGAACTTATCGGATATGGCGAGAAGGGCAACGGGGTGGCCCTAAGGGACACAATCTCGGATGCGAGCGGGCCTGAGCCAACAAACCTCTTCGAAGTGGGTGAGCAACGCAACATGCTGGCAGAGGCTGTTAACCGACTTCCGGAGAGAGAAAAAATTGTCATCACGCTCTACTACTACGAGGGTTTAACACTGGCGGAGATTGGCCAAGTCCTCAGCGTGACTGAATCTCGTATTTGCCAAATGCACACCAAAGCCGTCCTGATGCTCCGCTCTCGCATCTCTGCGTCCCCCAGCTCATGAGTGACTTGCCGGTTAGGCCCTATCGGCACCCCAAGCTCATAAGCATCGTTTCAACTGCCTGCTCTGATAGTGTTGCTCGAATGTATGACGCCCTGGGCCTCGGAGGTTCGATTGACAAATCGGCGCAGATAAGCTTTATACGTCTCGACTAAGAA
>JBCKKC010000117.1:0-2298 GCA_038904395.1 Acidimicrobiia bacterium
GTCTCGTTGTGGCTCGTCGGGGCAGGGGGTTTGGGGGAACGGCGATCGACTATGGCCCGCTTTGGGGCCCAGGAGAGAGTCGTTCCCCCAAACCCCCACAAAGGGTGACAAAAAGGAGACCTGAGTGGAGCTTTTGGGGGCAATGCGTAGCGATAGTCTCGTTGGGTGCGTCAAGGTGGGTGTGGCAATAGTCCGATCGACTATGGCCCGCTTTGGGGCTCAGGAGAGAGGACTAGTTGCCACACCCACCCAGGAGGGGTAAGAAAAGGAGACCTGAGTGGAGCTTTTGGGGGCCATGCGTAACGATAGTCTCACATGTTTGAGGGGGTCTGGGGAACGGCGATCGACTATAGCCCGCTCTGGGGCTCAGGAGAGAGTCGTTCCCCAGACCCCCGAGGATTGAGACCTGAGTGGAGCTCCGGGGGTGGGATTCGAACCCACAACCTTGTGGTTAACAGCCACCTGCTCCGCCAGATTGAGCTACCCCGGAATGTGTCGTTGTCGTTCAAGAAGCGTAGCTGTATGCCCTGATCGATTCCTAAAAAAAGACCACTTTTCCTTGCGTTACCGTTGGTTTTGGGTCTCGTCTGGTGAAGCGGGTGGGATTATAGAGCCAGTGATGGAGGGGTCATCATCCTTTTGGGGCCAGAGGTTGGCGCGGGTCAGATTCCACAGGGTTGTTAAGCGATCGTGTTGAGCGGCCTGGGCGCCGGTGATAGACTCCAACGCCTCTTCGCTGATCTCTTGGTCAATCTCTTCGTGGGGACTGGTCACTTCGACATCTCCGAATCGTCTACTCATGTCATCGCCTCTTTGACGCGAAAACCTAAGCAATTATTTGATATTTTTTCGGATTCCTCGTCAGCGGAACACCTATGGGCCTATTTCGCCGTGCCCACAGCCTATTGGGTAATTCAGCTTAGATGTCGGTAGGATTTGGCGACCAGCGTGCGGGGCTGTAGCTCAGTTGGTTAGAGCAGCGGACTCATAATCCGTCGGTCGTGGGTTCGAGTCCCACCGGCCCCACCATTCACTCTCCATGCCATGCGTATGAAAGCATACAGACCATTGGTCATAGCATGTATACTCTCATACATGACAGCGAGTGACCGCCTCGGCATGCTACATGAACGTACTTTTACTTCAGCCGAAGCAATTGCGGCGGGCCTGTCGTGGCGTGATCTGTATCGGCTGCGTGATACCGGCATCATTATGGAGCTATCAAGGGGTGTTTGGCGTGCCGAGGATGCAGCTCCTACTGCCCATGAAGATCTCCTGGCTGTCGCTTGTCGTGCGCCAAATGGGGTGTTCTGCCTTGACACAGCATTGGCCTGGTGGGACTTAGCCGACCACATACCCGCCGAAGTCCACTTGGCAGTTGCTGCGGGCGCCACTCGGCCTCGCATCAAAATGCCTCCCACAAGAGTGCATGTCTTCGATGCTTCATCTTTCGGGCTTGGACAATGCGACATTGAAGCCGCATCGCACGAATGGGTCCCCATGACCAATCCAGAACGGACAGTGGTCGATGCCATTCGCTTTCGTCATCGCATCGGGACGGGAATATCTAGTGAAGCCTTACGACGGTACCTTCAACGTCCAAAAGCCCAACCGGGAGAGCTCCTTAGATATGCTCGCCTCCTTAACGTAAACGGTCCAGTTACTCGATTACTTGAGGCTCTTACATGAACAAGCCCACGCCTCCTCAGCAAGGACACACGGTCTTTCGGGCCTTGCGGCGTGCCGCAAAATCCGCTGGTCGCAATACCGAAGAGTTGCTTGTCCTTTACGCAATAGAACGCTTTCTCGCAGCCTTGGCAGATTCTACCTATCGAGACCACTTCGTTCTGAAGGGCGGAATGCTTCTCGCTGCTTTTAATATTCGACGTCCTACAAGGGATGCCGACGTTGTCGCTAGAGAGCTCGACAACAATGTGAACACAGTAGCCTCCGTCATCCGGCAGATCCTCGAAGGGAGCCAAGACACTACTATCCAATTCCATACAGATGAGATCCTGGCTGAGAGCATTAGAGATGACGACCTCTATTCAGGTGTCAGATTGCGTCTGGATGCCTCAGTCGGAGGTGCAACAGTGAGGGTCAAAATCGACGTCAGCTACGGCGACCCGATCATCCCGGCACCCGAAGTAATCTCCTATCAGACACTTCTAGAACCCCCAAAAACCATCCAGCTCCTTGGATACCCAATGGCCGCAGTACTCGGGGAAAAGATCGAAACAATGATACGCCGCGGCGACGCAACCACACGCGAGCGCGACTTTGGTGACACCTACCTCA
>JBCKKC010000118.1:0-2260 GCA_038904395.1 Acidimicrobiia bacterium
TTGGCCACTCCAGATTGGACACGACCCGCGGTTACGCCCGGCCCACAGAGCAAGACAGAATCGACGCCGTAGACAAGCTGGTAGTCGACAAGTAACGACGCTCAAAACCTCCAGCCCGACATCCGAAAACACCCAGGCACGCTATCCGTTGTTTTCTCGGCGATTACTACTGGGACCCCACTTGTGTTCATTAGGGACCCTTGGATATACTAGTGTCATGTCAGTACCGGAATTCGACATCAAGACTGGGCTCCTACCTTACGGGGAACATACGGCCACTTGGGAAGAAGTGGCCGCTCGATTCGGATTCAGCCATAAGCGTCGTAGGCTCCTCGAAGGTCTTAGCCAGGCAATCGAGCTAGTAGCTAACGCAGGATGTCAGCGGATCTGGCTCAACGGGAGTTTTGTGACAGCAAAGCCCGAACCGAACGACTTTGACATGACCTGGGAAACACAAGGTGTCGACCGACAACGATTGGATCAAGTTTTTCTGGATCTAAAACCGCCGAGGCATGCACAAAAAATACGATTCGGCGGCGACATCCTTCCCAACGTCGTGGAGGCAAACAGCGGACTGAGCTTCTCCGATTTCTTCCAACGAGACCGCGAATACCGTCCGAAGGGAATTGTTGTCATCAATATCGGAGAGGAGGACAAGAAATGATTCGAAACGAACGAGAACGCAAAGCCACAGCCAAACAGATTACAACGCTTACAGAACTGATCGAAGGAATCAGTCGTAACAGAGATCCAAAGGATGACTGGTATGACTTAAAACTTCGAGCTGTTGAGTCCCAGCTAGCAGATCTAGAAGCAGAACTTAATGCATATACAACACTGCAGTCGGGCAGTGTCACAACCATGTTCGGTAATGGTTTCAACGAGTTACCAGACTTGTTAATCAAAGCCAGAATTGCCCGTGGATGGACCCAACGTGACCTTGCGCACCGACTCGGTCTGAGCGAAGCACGCATCCAACAGTACGAGGCCTCCGACTATTCCGGTGCCAGCCTATCGCGTCTCTCCGAGGTCGCAGACGCGCTCAACATCGAAATACGAGAAACTATCCATCTCAAGAGTGTCGCTGCCGCTGGATAAGCTCAGCGGCAACCCTCACAACTCACATAGCATCCGGACTCACAACCGGGGGCCCCTCATCCCCCAGGGCCCGCGCCCCTTCAGATAGAAGCCGAACCGATTCGTGGGTCCGCCCCAGTCTTGAAGCGCCGTCCGCCGACCTCTTCTGAGGCATCTCGGGTAGGCCTCTTCTAAGCACCGCCGGAGGATCGAACTTGGCGGATGCCCAGCTCGTGTCAGTCGCCTTCGTAGAGGCGATCGAGGTCGACGAGAACGATGTCGGGGCGACGTTTTTCGAGGGCCGTGAAAGCTCGTCGAAGCCGCCTAGGCCGAAGAGAGCAAGTTTGGCGCCAGATGCGTTTATGTTGAATCGGCCCCACTCGCTCACAGGCGGGAACGAATTTCAATCCACGGACACATATTGAAAGAAGACCCGGTTTTGTCTATGCTCAGTTCAATCTGGCCACCAGTTTTGAAACAGAGGACCTGTGCGCACCACCGGCACCTATGAGACTTTGGGAAATACTCGGTACTTCATCCCCCATCCGTTGCCACCCGAGAATCCGCCCCTCCACTACGATCTTGAAACCATGTCTCTCGTCTCTGAGGCCAGCTTCGCACTCGGGGAGCTAAATGAGATGTGCGACTCCCTGCCTGATCCCAACCGCTTCGTCAAAGCGTACGTAATCAAGGAAGCTCTACTCTCGTCGGACATTGAAGGAATCTACACCACCGTCACAGACGTGTTTACCGGGCTCCAATACAGGTCAGAGTCATCGAAACAAACTCAACTCGTTACAAACTACACCCAGGCGTTAAACGTGGCTCTAGAGATGATCCAGCTTCAACAACTGCCGATCGTGTCGCGCGTATTCTTGGCCGCTCATGAAACGCTCATGCGCCTGGGCCCTGGCGACAGTTCCACCCCGGGCAAGTACCGCAAGCAGTCCGTCAAAGTTGGGGCGCTGACCCCTGCGCCAGCCCCTCAAGTCCCCAAGCTGATGGCTGATCTGGAAAGGTTCATTAACACCGCGACCGGCTCGACCGTTCCAAAATTGATCCAGCCAGCATTGGCCCATAGCCAATTCGAAACAATACACCCATTTTTGGATGGCAATGGTCGCGTCGGCCGCCTGCTAGTCGTCCTCATGCTGATTAAAGACAATCTATTGACAGCACCAAT
>JBCKKC010000119.1:0-2229 GCA_038904395.1 Acidimicrobiia bacterium
CGGTAGCGGGTCAGAGAGTCGCGACCCTCGGACTCGATCGACAAATACTTGCGGCCAGGACGTCTGCCAATTGGTGCCGTGATCTCGCCTGCCGGAGTTTCAAATTTCCCCGCCACCAGTACGGCATATTCTCTGTGCACTTCATGCTCAAAAATCTGACTGCGCAGGGACTCCAAGCCCAAACGTGACCGAGCGACGAGGAGCAGGCCAGACGTATCTTTGTCAATACGATGAACAATGCCCGGCCGCTCTTGGTCTTCATCACCGGCTAAATCGGCAATTTCGGGATAACGAGCCAGGAGAGCACTGATCAACGTACCTGGTCGGGTTGGATCGCCGTGCGGCGGGTGCACAGCGACTCCTGGCGATTTGTTGACGGCCACGAAATCGTCAGCTTCGTACACGACTTCGACAGGGATCTCTGCAGCGGGCAGCGGGCTACCCTTGCCTGCATCACGAACATGGCCTTCGACGACTGCTCCGGCCCGCAGCCTGTCTTTCAACCGGGCTGGTGACCCATTGACTGTCACATCGGCGACGACGAGGCGGCTGCGACTGATCCCGCTATGGGCGGCTAGCTCCTGATCAACACGCGCGCCAACGTCATCAGCAGCGACGACGAACTTGACATGCTTGGTCTCTAGGTTTTGCGTAGCCTCTTGGGGCGAATTCATTGTGAAAATCTCTCGTCTTGGCTGGCATCAGCAGTCGGTGGCTGACTTTCGGACTTAGTAGGGCCGCCAGCAGGAACTCGGGCTCCCCCGTTTTCCTCGCCTCGGCGCTGTTGCAGAAAAAGCGACAATATGACGATACCAACACCAATGACAACAAAACTGTCGGCAACGTTGAAAGTGGGCCAATACGGAAACGCAATGAAGTCAACTACACGGCCAAAAAGCCAGCCAGGGCCCCTGAACACCCGATCGGCGAGATTACCCAGCGCACCACCGCAAATAAAGCTCAAGCCCACCAACGTCCAGCGGTTGTCAACTCGACCCGCATACCAAACCACCCACGCGAGCGCCCCGATAGCAGCCAGCCCCAAAAAAACCCCACCGCCCTGAAAGCTGCCGAACGCGGCACCCGAATTATGCACCAGCGACAAAACCACCACACTACCCAAAACCGGAATATTGCGATGCGCAAGCGCGTTCACAGCCCACATCTTGCTCAGCACGTCCAATGCCAAGACAATGAGCCCTAGACCGACGACAAACAAACGATTACGCAACATATTGCTCTTCAAGCTACCACGGGCTCCGACGGTGTGCTCAGTGGTCACTCTAGAAGTAGAGCCGCTCAAGGAGTTGCTGGCAGCTCACGCACAGCTCAGCGTAAGGCAAGGCTTTGAGGCGGGCTTTGGGTATTGACTTGCCGCAACGCTCACAAACACCGTATTGGCCGTACTGCAGCTTTTCAATGGCCTTTTCAACTTTAGAGAGCATGTCAGCCACGTGGACAGAAAGCTGGATATCGCGGTCTCTCTCTCGGGCTGCCACGTTGTCGCCGGACTCAAGGTCGGTACGCATTTCGGCAGCTTCGGGGTCTTCTGCCAAAGCTTTCTGCTCGTTCTCAAGACTCGTAGCATGCATTGTCAAGGCACTCTGCTCTTCCTGGAGACGGTACAGAAACTTCTCAGCGCTGGCATCAAGCTTTACCTTTTTAGGCTTTTCTCCAGTTCTGACAGAAAGCCTGCTCGCCCCAGCTACTTGAGACTTGCTACTGGCCTTGTGAACGGCCTTGACAACCTGAGCGGGTGTGGATGCCTTAGCCACCACATTTGCCGAAGTGGCGGCCTTCTTGGCCTTCGCGGCAGCTTTTGATGCCTTCGCTGTGGCCGTAGCTGCGCCAGCTTTTGGAACAGCGCCAGATTTTACCGGCTTGGCCTTAACTACACCCTTGCTTGCCTTGGGCGTGATATTGACGCTTTTAGAAGAAGCCGCTGCTCGGGGAGTCGTCGCTTTGGTTGAAGCTTTGGCCGCTTTTGCAGCCCCCTCTCGGGTGGTAGATGTTCTACCTTTAGCTTCAGCAGCCTTGGCGCGAGTGCGCTGCGTGGATTTGGATTGCGCGACTGTATCGTCGACAGTTCTCTCGTGCAGTTTCGTTTTCCGTACCATGGAGCACCTCGCAACTAACCTCGGGGGTGACCGGGGTGACCCCGGTTCGCCCCCGACAACGAGAAATGCAAGCAAGGCTGCGTCCCCCGTTTGCCCTCTAAAGCAAGTCCGC
>JBCKKC010000120.1:0-2184 GCA_038904395.1 Acidimicrobiia bacterium
TGTTGTGCTCGACAAGAAATTTGGGGCACCCACCATCACCAACGATGGTGTGACCATTGCTCGCGAGATCGACCTAGAAGACCCACTCGAGAACATGGGTGCTCAACTACTTAAAGAAGTAGCCACCAAGACCAACGATGTAGCTGGTGACGGTACAACCACCGCCACAATTTTGGCCCAAGCAATGGTCCATGAAGGTCTACGCAACGTTGCTGCAGGTGCCAACCCAATGGACCTCAAGCGTGGTATGGAGAAGGCCGTCGTAGCGTGCGTAAGCGAACTCGAGAAGTTCGCCCGTGACGTCGAAGGTCGCTCCGAGATCGCCAACGTTGCAACCATCTCAGCCAACAACGACGAGAGCATCGGTGACGTAATCGCCGAAGCAATCGACAAGGTCGGCAAAGACGGCGTTGTTACCGTTGAAGAGTCCAACACCTTCGGTCTTGAGCTTGACTTCGTAGAGGGAATGCAGTTCGACAAGGGCTACATTTCTCCTTACTTCGTAACCGACCCAGAGCGTATGGAAGCAGTCCTCGAAGACCCATACATTCTCATTGCCAACCAGAAGATCTCAGCTGTCCACGACATGCTGCCAGTTCTCGAGAAGGTAATGCAGTCGGGTCGTCCGCTCCTCATCATCGCTGAGGACGTAGAAGGCGAAGCACTAGCCACCCTCGTGGTTAACAAGATCCGTGGCACGTTCACTTCTGTTGCTGTTAAGGCTCCAGGCTTCGGTGAGCGTCGCAAAGCAATGCTTCAAGACATTGCTGTTCTCACAGGTGCACAAGTCATCTCCGAAGAAGTCGGCCTCAAGCTTGACACTACCGACCTCTCCCTGCTTGGTCGTTGCCGCAAGGTAACCATCGCCAAAGACAACACCACCATCGTTGAGGGTGCTGGCAAGGCCGATGACGTAACCGGACGCGTCAAGCAGATCAAAGCCGAAATCGACAACACCGACTCCGACTGGGACCGTGAGAAGCTCCAAGAGCGCCTCGCCAAGCTCAGCGGTGGCGTAGCCGTCGTTAAGGTCGGTGCCGCAACCGAAGTAGAGCTCAAAGAGAAGAAGCACCGCATCGAGGACGCACTCTCAGCGACCCGTGCCGCCATTGAAGAAGGCATTGTGCCTGGTGGTGGCGTTGCATTGCTGCGTGTTCAGGCTTGCGTGAACCGTCTCAAGCTCGTCGGTGACGAAGCAACAGGTGCATCGATCGTCAGGAAGTCACTTAGCGTGCCTGCCCGTCAGATCGCAACCAACGCTGGCGTCGAAGGTGCAGTTATCGTCGAGAAAATTCTCGCCGAAGACGACACCAACAGTGGTTACAACGCAGCGAGCGGAGAATTCTGCGACCTCGTAAAAGCTGGCGTCATTGACCCAGCCAAAGTAACCCGCTCAGCGCTACAAAATGCAGCCTCGATCGCAGCACTCTTGCTGACGACCGAAGCTGTCATCGCTGACAAGCCGGAAGAGAACGCCGGTCCTGGCGCTCCAGACATGAGCGGCATGGGCGGCATGGGCATGTAAGCCCTCGCTCGTTCTAAGGCCCCCTAGGCTTTTGCCTAGGGGGCCTTTTTTTGTGTGTTTTGTCTTTTGGGGTTTTTTGTGGGTTGGGTTTTCGGGTTGACGCGGGTTGGGCTTGAGAAGGCACGGGATACTGGCCCTGCGACACCGGTTGTTGCAAGTGACCGTTGGGAGTTTCGAGCGTAGCGTGTAGCGATAAATGGTGTCTCGGGTCCACATCCCGGGCCTTCTTTGCACACGTCGGCCTTAGATCTCGCTCGGTCATCAGTGGGAATATGGAAGGGCACTTCGTGCCCGACATTCGAAAAGTGGCTTCGGCGGGGCCTTTCTTCTTGAGTGCCCAGCCTCTAACGGGAGTCCCCACCCCGCTCGTCATCCTGAGGGAGCGCAGCGACCGTGAGGATCCATCTGCGGCGCAGCCGCAGGGCTTTCGTTGGGGTTGAGTTTCTTGGGCGTTACCAGGTAATCTCTCCTGTTCCGAACCTATCTATGATGATGTGTCCTGCGTAGCCCACGCTTCGCCCAAAGTTATCGAAATGGAATGTGAACTGGGCTTTATCAGGTCCATCCAGAATCGCAGAGCAACGGTGTTGGCTTGGCCCGCTTGGCCGGTTGCGGCAATCATGGTAACGCTTAATTTCGGACTCATTGCCCGCAGGGAA
>JBCKKC010000121.1:0-2078 GCA_038904395.1 Acidimicrobiia bacterium
CGATCCATTTTGATTGCTCGCTCCGCTCGCAGTTTGAAGCCTGGATTGCCACGCCCTGCCAGAGCCCAGGGCTCGCAATGACGGTAAGGTCTGGTTGTGCCGAAGGCGCAGACATTTGTACGTGAAAGCCAGACTGCGCCGTTCACTCTGCACTGTAAGGCTTAGCCGCAGGCTCCCCCACTTCTCTGTGAGGTTGCGCCGCAGGCGCAACCATCCGCTGTAGGCGACCCCACTGGTTAGGAAGGGGGGCGGGAGGTTCCTGAGCGAGCTTGCGAGCGCATGGAAGCTGCCCGCCGCCCGCCAGGCCAAAGAAACGGACAAAGATCGGTTCCATCAGACCCGCCAGGCCAAACAAACGGACAAAGATCTACCCATCGACACCCGCAAGGCCAAACAAACGGACAAAGATATACCGCCACAGACCCCAACCGCAACCATTTCGAATTGCTCGCTCCGCTCACAAAATATGTAAAGTCTGGATTGCCACGCCCTGCCAGGGCTCAGGGCTCGCAATGACGGGGGGCGGGCAGCGCCCCGCAAGCCCCGAAAACAGAATCTGTTGCTGAAAGGGAAAAGTTGCCTAAAGTGTATTGATCACTATCTCTACTGTTTCGTTTCAGATTCCTTCGGCAACGTAGCCGGAATTTACCGTATTGGGTACCTAGATCACAACGTCATGTGACAGGTAAGGATCATCTTGTGAGGTGACAATGTCTTTGGTCACGTTCGACGCCGTCAATAAATGGTACGGCGAGCATCAAGTATTGAAGGATCTCGACTTTGCCGTGGGCGAGGGCGAGGTTGTCGTTCTGATTGGCCCGTCCGGCTCCGGTAAGTCGACCCTTCTGCGTTGTATAAATCGCTTGGAGAGTATCGATCAAGGGTCCATCATGTTCAATGGTGCCGCCATCCCCGAGGACGCTAAGGGTTTGAACCATTTGCGCAGCCAGATCGGCATGGTTTTCCAGTCTTTTAACTTGTTTCCGCACCTGACCGTGCTCGATAACATCGCGCTTGGCCCTATGCGGGTGCTCGGTTTAACCAAGCAAGAGGCGCATGAGCGTGCGCTTGATCTTCTCACCAAGGTGGGTATCCCGGACAAGCTCCATGCGTATCCGACTGATATGTCGGGTGGGCAACAGCAGCGTGTGGCTATTGCTCGTGGTTTGGCGATGGAGCCCAAGATGATGCTTTTTGATGAGCCGACGTCCGCGTTGGATCCAGAAATGATCCAGGAGGTCCTCGATGTGATGATCAATCTGGCTGAGGGTGGCATGACGATGATTGTGGTCACTCACGAGATGGGCTTTGCCAAGCGGGCAGGTGATCGTATCGTCTTTTTGGATTCTGGTCGGATTGTGGAAGAAGCCAGCCCAGAGAAGTTTTTCAGTGACCCAGAATCCGACAGAGCCAAAGACTTTCTATCGAAGATCCAAACCACCGAGTCAGTGCTGGTCCCGGCATGAAACGGCCCGTGGTAGTGGTCGCACTACTATCGGCTGCCCTCTTTTTGGTCGGCAGTGTCGCCTTTAGCACGATGACTGGGGCACGCTCTAGAGATGAATCCCTGTCGCTCAAGGACATGGTGTTTCCTGCCAAGAGCTATATGGCCAAGATCCAAAAGCGAGGCCAGCTCATCATCGGCATCAAGTATGACCAGCCTCTCTTCGCCCAGCTGAACCCGAAAACCGATAAGCCGGAGGGTTTTGCCGTCGAACTAGGCAATGCGTTCGGTGTGGCAATTTTCGGCAAGGGCGGCCAGAAACGGGTCAAATATGTCGAATCGGTATCGAAGAACCGGGAACCTTTTTTGCAGGATGCCAAAGTCGATATGGTTATCGACACGTATTCGATCACCCCAGAGCGGGCCAAGCGTGTCGGGTTTTCACGCCCTTACTATGTTGCTGACCAGGACATCCTTGTTAGGCGCAAGAACCGCCAAATCAAGTCTGTAAAAGACTTCAATGGCCGTAAGGTCTGTTCCGCCAAGGGTTCCATTTCGGAACAGAAAATCCGCCAGAAAGCGCCGAAGGCCACCTTAGTCTTGTTCGATACTTATTCGGAGTGTGCTGACGCTG
>JBCKKC010000122.1:0-2041 GCA_038904395.1 Acidimicrobiia bacterium
GAGCAGGCTGCTAGTGGCACAATCCACACCAAGGAATTCCAAGAAAGATAACCGAAGCTAAACCCGGCCACCATCAAGTAAGCCAATGGGTAGGCAACAAACCACGTAAGAGCGTCGAGTGTGGCCAACAAAGTCCACAAATCACTCTGTCTGCTCTTTAGAAGCGACTCGAGACGACTTTTTAATTCAGCTCTCAAGGCAGTTCCTCCATGGCACTAGCAGATACCATCCGCCAGGACATTCCAGGTCTGAGCTGACAAGCTCCACAGAATTGGCTAAGCTGACACTCTATCATTTTGCCTTTGAATGTGGTTCGATGTTGACAACCCTGGAGCAACTTCACTGGAACCATCACATGTTAGCAATCTAGTGCGTGACATGATTGACAAGGTCACCAATCGCTCGGCTACGGTGGCTGTAATCGGCCAAGGTTACGTGGGTTTAGTGCTTGCTATGCGCGCGTCCGAAATGGGTTTCCCCGTTATTGGCTACGAAATTGACCCTGCCCGCTATCAATCGCTTAGAAACGGAATCAGCTATATAGATGATGTGAGCGACGAGCAATTGCAGCTTGCTTTGGCACGCGGCTACAAACCAGCCTCCGAGCCCGAACAATTAGAAGGTTTTGACGTCGCTGTCATCACTGTACCGACACCATTGCACAACAGCATCCCCGACTTAACATATGTCGAAGACGCCGCAGCTCAACTTGGCGTATATCTAAAGCCCGGATGCCTAGTCATCCTAGAATCAACCACCTACCCAGGAACAACAGAAGAAATTGTCGGCGGGCAGCTGGAGCAGGCATCAGGTGGATTACAGCCAGGAAAAGACTTCTTTCTCGGCTACTCTCCGGAACGAATCGACCCAGGCAACAGCCGGAACACGCTTGAAAGCACACCAAAGCTAGTTTCGGGCATCGACTCGAACTCACTAAAATTGGCCGAAGCCTTCTACAGCCCCTTGGTTGCCAAAGTGATTCCTATGGCAACCTTGGCGGAAGCCGAGCTAGCCAAACTCATTGAGAACACTTTTAGACACGTCAATATTGCTTTGGTAAATGAACTGGCCATGTTTGCCAACGACCTTGGCGTCGACATCTGGGCAGCCATTGATGGCGCTTCGACTAAACCATTTGGATTCATGCCATTTAGGCCTGGCCCCGGAGTCGGAGGCCACTGCTTGCCCGTTGATCCCAGCTACCTGTCATGGCGAGTCAAGAAAAACCTCGGCAAGACATTCCACTTTATTGAGCTGGCCAACGAGATCAATACTGCAATGCCAGAATATGTCGTTCGGCGCGTGCAAGCAAACCTCAACAAGCGAAGCTTGTCTGTCAAAGATGCCACGATTCTAGTGCTGGGTTTCGCTTACAAGCCCGGCACTCGCGACGCCCGAGAAACGCCTAGTCTGCCAATTGTTAGGTCGCTAATAGGGCTAGGGGCCCAAATTAAGATTGTCGATCCGCACGTGCAAGAAGGCGAATATCAAGAAATCCGCACCAAAATCCTGCCGGTTGACGACCTCAAGGCCGCCGATTTGGTCCTCTTACTCACTGACCACCCCGAATTTGACTACGACCTGATCCTCAACGAGGCAACTCACATCTTCGACACCCGAGGCCGTTTGCGCTCCATGCCCTCCTCCGCCCAAATCGAGCACCTCTAACCCCTCGCGGCGCAAGCGCCGCTCCATCTGGGGAGACCCCAGAAACCCCCACGGTATGTGCCCGGGGCGGGATTCGAACCCGCACGCCGTGTTAGGGCAGAGGATTTTAAGTCCTCGGCGTCTGCCAATTCCGCCACCCGGGCAAGTTTCTAGCTCGCTATAACTTAGCGCCCCTCCCCCCAATTTTGAATGGATCAAGCATGCGGGTGGTCTGCGGCTTCGCCACAGGTGGATCCTCACGGTCGCTGCGCTCCCTCAGGATGACGCTAAATGTGAACGGGATACTTGCCAGCCCCGGCGTCCCACTCCCTTCTCCGGATGTTGGCGGCTCTACAGGCCACTTTCGAAATGTTGGCGGCGTCCGCCGCCGGTC
>JBCKKC010000123.1:0-2004 GCA_038904395.1 Acidimicrobiia bacterium
AAGATACCACGGTCCAGACAAATTAAGGGGACACGACCGTTCGCAATTCCCCGCTACTGCGACGGATCGCCGAGCAGCTCAACGTTGCTCATGACTACAGCCCCAGACCTGGCCGCTGTCCGCTCGATCACCTCAGCCATGAGCTGATACACATCGGCTGCCCTAGCCCAAGGTTCGACGATGATGTCGAGCTCTGGGCTGATCGAAGCACCGCCAATTTGCAATCCCGCACAGTCAGCTGATGCAATCACATCGACTACATCGAGTTCATCTGATCCCACAAAAAGTGACGCTAGAGGAATCTCCGCTGGCGCATCAGGATGCGTATTGGCCAATTGCGGCGCGACGGCTTCGACCGTTTCGGGCCTCATCGACGCTTGGACCCTATCGGCGGCGAGCGAATTCATGGTCAATCGGAATTTCGCCCAAATTGTGATCTCATCAGAAGTTTCGGGACCCGGACCGGCCGGCGTCTCATCCATGAATGCCCGCACTTGCACTCCAAGCGCACTGCCCCCGCCTTGGTTGGACACGTCAACTATTCCCACCTCTACCAATGTCGCCTTGATCGTGCCCAATTCAGGGGCCTTGCTCGCCATCATGTGTCGCACCGCGGTGCCAACTGAGCCAGACAGGTTAATTCCTGCCTCGAGTCCAACGAGCCCCGCCTGACTGGCCACTCGTGACAAGTAAGACATCGGCGTGGCCGCTCCCACCGTGGCTTCGACCCCGTTCACGTCAATCCAGTCGAAGCCCGCTCCTAAATGAATGACCACTCCGGCAAAGCCCGCGTCTGCGATCAAAACGTGATCTGCGCTACCCAACACGAAGACTGGGATGTCTAAACGTGTTGTCACTCTGCACGCGGCGAGCAACTCTTGTTCGTTACCAGGTTCCACGTACAGCGCCGTCGTACCGCCCACACGAAAGGATGTCAGCGCTGCCAAGGGCATGTCTCGCAAGGGTTGGGCGACGAGCAAGCTGCCGAGTTCTTGGGCCGCTAGACCTATCGGGTCGGCAATAGACTGTGCAGCGAGGACTGCTAGCGCTTCATCGGGGAATGATGTGATATCGCCAGCTCCAAGGCAAATACACAAATCGCCAGGCACCAGCGAGGGAGCTACGGTCCCTGCCAAGTCGCTTCGATGGGGAACATATTCACACTTGGTGCCGGCCGCAGCAACTGCATCGGTAACAAGCTGGCCAGTAACACCAGGGATTGGATCCTCCCGAGACCCGAACACGTCGGTCACATAAACAACGTCAGCTTTGGCTAGCGCTATGCCGAACTCGCTTGCGTAGGTGTTTGTACGGGAGTAAAGGTGCGGCTGGAACACGGCAACAATCCGTTTCCATTGGCCGCCACGAGCCGCATCAAGCGCTGCCCCCACTTCTGCTGGCAAGTGGGCATAGTCGTCGACCAGGGTGATTCCGTTGAACTCGGCTCGCAAGTCAAACCGACGGCCAACTCCGCGAAACTTGGCCAGACCGGCCCGCATCGCGCCATAGTCGACACCAAGCTCTGCCGCGAGGGCGATCGCCCCCAAAGCGTTGGCAATATTGTGTCTACCCGGAACATTGAGCTCGAAATGGCCGCCGGATTGGTCGGCCACAGAGCCGTCGACCACGAGCGCAAAGCGCGCACCAAAGCTTGACAACGCAATGTCTTGAGCTCGATAGCGACACTCTTCGCCAAAACCAAACGTGACCGTATCGAGATCAGCGAACACTCTTTGACACCCGGGATCATCGCCGTTCACGACTCTCGCCCCTCGAGCATCGGCAACGAAATCATGGAAAGCCTGCTCCAGCACCTTGAAATCGTTGTCATAGTTTTCGAGATGGTCAGCCTCAACGTTGGTGACAATGACACTATCGGCACCAAGTTGCAAAAATGTGCCGTCACTCTCGTCAGCTTCACACACCAGGTAGTCGCCGGACCCCCTATATGCATTCGCTCCCGGTTCGTTGAGCTCACCACCGACAATGTAGGAAGGATCCAAG